>NZ_JBBMFO010000004.1:0-78091 GCF_040096015.1 Peptoniphilus hominis (ex Hitch et al. 2025)
CCAATAAAGTTAGAGCAGCTAAATCTTTAAGAGAATGGATAAAAAGAGCTGAAGAATCTAATTTAAAAGAATTTAAATCTTGTATCACTGCTTTTAATAACTGGTTTGATGAAATATGTAATTCTTTTGACTATTCTTGGTCTAATGGTCCCCTTGAAGGTACTCATACTAAAATAAAGACTTTAAAGAGGAATTGTTTTGGTATGAAAAATTTCAATTTGTTTAGAAAAAGAATTATGTTTGCATGTAAGTAGTGATAGGAAAACGGGAAAATTTTGCAAAACCCCTAGGGGTTTTGTTTGCCATACCTTTTTTTAGTAATTTTTTTGTTATTTTAGTTTTGATATTCTATTAGCGTCTAAGTATGGATTTTTACATAAAGAAAGAGACTCGAATTAACGAGTCTCCCCAATATTTGACATAGAGCCAAAAAATAGTGCAAGCTAGGAATTGCTTCCTTTCTTACACTATTTTTGCTACTAAAAAGTAGCCGAAGCTACTCTTTTTCATATATAAACTTGGAAATCTTTATTTAAAATAAAATTTTAAATGGAAAGATTTGTTTTTTCCACTGCTGGACTAACATTAATCTCAAATTGACCTACTAAAACAGATGATATTGTTGTAGTAACTAGAGAATAAATTATTCTAGCAAGGGGAATATAAGTTAAGGACATTACTAAGACAATTACGTCCATTAGTAAGTAGGCATAAGAAATATTTATCTTACTCTTATTTGCTACTACAAGAGCCAAGGCGTCGTCTCCACCTGAGGCTCCTCCTTGAGATGCTACAAGTCCACAACCTAGTCCAATTCCAATGCCTCCAAATACAGCTGCCAAAAATGGATAGCTATAAAGATTAGGAATGATTGGTCCCATAAGGGAAAATATTTTATAGAAGATGGCAAAAAATAATGAAGCCAATAAAGTCTTTCTTAAAAAGGCCTTTCCAAAAATATTTATTCCCATAATGATACAAATCACATCCATTATTAAACTTAGAATTGATGGATTTATACCAAAGGTCTTATAAGATAATAATGCCAGGCCTAGGATTCCACCTTCTGTAATTTGAGATGGAATATGAATATTTACAAGTGTAAATGACTCAATCATAGATCCTAAGATAATATTAATTAGTTCTGTTCTTGTTAAATTAAACCAAGCCAGCTTTTGATTTAGCATTTTAACACCTCCTTAATATTTCGCAATATAAGAAGGGTATCCAACCAACAAAAAAAGACTGCTGTCGGTCGTAAGGATAACCCTTCGTACTTTTGCAATCTCGTGGTGTTGATGCTTTATTATTTGCTGATTTTTTCTTGTAAAAACTCTGAGCGTAATAGTTACTTTTTAGCTTTTTATCTACCACATCAGGCATATAGAAGGCTCTTAACTCGTAAACTTTAGCATCAGATAAAAACTACCTGAAAATTTCGGTAACCACCGTAAAATACTTAAATCAACATTTGATATTATAGCTTTTTATTTTTTTAATTTCAAGTTTTTTTCTTAAAAAAATTAAGATTTCATAAAATTGTCACAAAGTTAATTTTAAAAATTTCTCATAAAAAAGGACTTGAGTTTAAACTTAAGTCCATTAAAAAAACCCCTGCTTCATAAGAAGTTGAGGGGTTTATCTTAGGTGTTTTTATTTTTCCATTAATTTTTGTCCATTGATTTTAATTCCAGGACCCATTGTTGATGCAACTGTTACTGATTTTAAATAACGACCCTTTGCAGCTGCTGGTTTTGCTTTTATTATAGCCTCTGCAATTGTCTTAAAGTTTTCAGCAAGTTTATCAACTCCGAAAGAAACTTTTCCGATTGGAACATTAATGATTGCAGCCTTGTCTACTCTGTATTCAACTTTACCTGCTTTAGTTTCTTTTACGGCTTGTTCTACATCAAATGTAACTGTACCTGATTTAGGGTTTGGCATAAGTCCCTTTGGTCCAAGAACTCTACCGATTTTACCAACTACGCCCATCATGTCTGGAGTTGCAATAATTACATCAAAATCAAACCAGTTTTCGTGTTGGATTTTTTCAACTAATTCTTCTCCACCTGCATAGTCAGCACCTGCTGCTTCAGCTTCTTTAATTTTTTCTCCCTTTGCAAGAACAAGAACTCTAATTTGTTTACCTGTTCCGTTAGGAAGTACTACAGTACCTCTTACTTGTTGGTCAGCGTGTCTTGGGTCAACACCAAGTCTTACTGCAAGTTCTACTGTTTCGTCAAAGTTTGCCTTAGCAGTCTTTATAACTAAGTCAAGAGCTTCATTTACATCATATAAATTTGATTTATCTACTAGCTTTGCGCTATCTTGATATTTTTTACCTCTTTTTGGCATATTTACCTCCTTCGTGGTACTTGCGGCCTAGCCTCCCACTTATCTTTCTACTTCTATACCCATACTTCTAGCTGTACCTGCGATCATTTCCATAGCAGCTTCAACGCTTGCTGCGTTAAGATCAGGCATCTTTGTTTTAGCTATTTCTTCTACTTGAGCCTTTGTCAATTTTCCAACTTTTTTCTTGTTAGGTTCACCACTTGCCTTAGCCATATTAAGAGCTTTCTTAATAAGAACTGCAGCTGGTGGAGTCTTTGTGATAAAAGTGAAAGAACGATCTTGATAAACTGTTAGAACAACAGGGATAATCATACCTGCTTGATCTTGAGTCTTTGCGTTAAATTCCTTTGTGAACTGCATGATGTTTACACCATGTGGTCCTAGTGCAGTACCAACTGGTGGAGCTGGTGTAGCTTTTCCTGCAGGAATTTGTAATTTTACTAATGCTATGACTTTTTTTGCCATTTTATTTCCTCCTTGTGGTAATGCGGGTTTACCCTCCCACACATTCCTTACTCTTTAATAATCTGATTGAAATCCAATTCAACAATTGTATCTCTTCCAAACATTGAGATACATACCTTAACCTTAGCTTTGTCGTAATTGAAGCTGTCGATTTTACCTACCAAATCTTTAAATGGTCCATTAATAACTTTGACAACTTCTCCTACTTCGAAGTTATCGAATAACTCTTTGCTATCGGTAACTCCTAGTAGCAACACTTCTTCATCTGTTAGTGGCACAGGTTTTGAAGCTGGTCCAACGAAACCAGTTACTCCTCTTGTGTTTCTCACAAGATACCAAGTTTCGTCGTTCATAATCATGTTGACAAGGACATAAGATGGGAACATCTTTCTTTCCTTTGCCTTGGAAACTCCATCCTTAGTTTCAACATAGTCTTCCATAGGAATTCTAATGTCGAAGATGACATCTTCCATACCACGATTGTGAACCATAGCTTCCATGTTTGCCTTTACCTTTTTTTCATAACCTGAATAAGTGTGAATTACATACCATTTTGAAGCTTCATTGCTATTAAGTTCTTGTGTATCCAACTAAAACACTCCAATCAATAAATAAAACCAAATAAAAACATTATGATTTTATCATATGCTAATAGTAGTAATGATGACAAAATAACTGCAACAATTACTATTATAGAATATTTGATTACAGTATCCTTAGAAGGCCATACAACCTTTTTGAATTCAGATTTCACACCTCTAAAGTATCTACCTAGACCGCCTTTTTTTTCTTCAGTCTTAGGTGCTGTTTTAGTAGCCATAAATCCTCCTTACTTAGTTTCTTTGTGAGTCGTATGTTCTTTACAGAATTTACAATACTTCTTTAGTTCCAATCTTTCAGTAGTATTCTTCTTGTTTTTATATGTCACATAATTTCTGTTTTTACATTGTGTGCATTCAAGTACTACTCTATCTGCCATAAAAACACCTCCAGTGCTAAAAAAAAGAGCCGCCTTTGGCTCCTTCTAATTTACTAAGTAATACTATCACATAAGTCCCTATTTGTAAAGCTATTTGTGATAAATTTTCTCTATTTTTTCTGCTTTTAATTATTTTTTTCGTCATGAAAATTTTTTAAGATTTCACTTATTTCATCTGAGTCCATAAAATCATAAATTTTCCAGTGATTTGGCAGCAAAAATTTGTAGGGTTCAAGGGAAAATCTCTTGTCCATTAAAAGAATCTTGCCCCTGTCATCTTCAGTCCTTATGACGCGTCCTGCCGCTTGCACAACCTTTATCATGCCTGGATAAATGTAGGCGTATTCGTAACCTCTCTTGTACTTTTTTTGAAAGTGGCTCTTTAAAATATTTCTCTCATAGGAAAGTCCAGGTAGACCCACAGTTATTATGGCGACCCCTCTCAGTCTCTCGCCAATTAAGTCTATGCCTTCAGAAAAAACTCCACCCATAACTGCAAAGGCTCTTGTGCTAGAAGAAAAAGTAAACTGGTTTAAAAATTCTTGACGGTCAGCTTCTGTCATGTCCCTATCTTGCTTAACTGCCTCCTGGTCTATGTCAAGGTATCTTTCGTAGACACTTTCCATAAATGCATAGGATGGAAAGAAGAAAATATAATTTCCATCATCATCAGAAAAATTTTTAAGATTTTCAATTATTTCATCAATTGAATCTTCTCTATCCCTGTAAAGTGTGGAGATCTTATTATTTCTAAGGACCAGTAAATTTTCCGGGTCAAAGGGGGATTTTATCTTGTAATAGTTTGTCCCTTCATCTGCCCCTAAAAGTTTTCCGTAATATTTTATGGGGCTTAAGGTTGCTGAGAAAAAGACAGAAGACCTAGGTGTCCTCAAAATATTTTCAAAAATTGGTGCAATGTCAAGGGACTTTATTTTTACAAAGTCTTCGCCTTTTATTGATACAAAATCTTTATTGTAGTATTCCAAAATTTTGATGTACTTAAAAAGTTTAAAGTATATGTCAAGGGCATCTTCATAGCCATCAACATCCTTGTCCTTGGTCAAGAAGTCATTCATGGAAAAAACTGTCTTTTCCACTTCTCCATTAAAGGCTAAAAATTCATCATAGGAATAAAAAGTTTTTTGGCCAAGTTTTTTAAACTCTTCAAGGGCATTTGAGAGATGCTTTCTGACAGCCTTTCTCTTCTTGGGAAGAAGGTCTAAAAGTTTTTCCAAGTCGCCAATAAAAACTTCTGCCGAGTACATTTCTCTCCCCCTCTCCAAGAGGTTGTGGCTCTCGTCAACGAGGAGGGCGAACCTGAGCATGGAGTTTTCAAAAAATCTTTTGAGATATACTGTTGGGTCAAAGATGTAATTGTAGTCACAGACAATGAAGTCAGAGAAGTCCAATAAGTCCAATTGATATTCAAAGGGGCAGACCATGTGAAGTCTTGCAAATTTTTCAATGTTTTCCCTAGAAAAATTGTGGCAGGAGTCAAAAATATCTATTATGGCGTCGTTGACCCTGTCAAAGTGGCCCTTGGCATAGGGACAGTCCTTGGGATTGCAGGAAACTTTGTCATTTAAGCAAATTTTTTCCTTTGCCGTGACAATTGCAAGCTTTAATTTTAATTTTTTATTTAAAAGTCTTTCTAGGGCATCTTTGGCAGCATTTTTCCCCGTAGACCTTGCCACTAGATAAAAGGCCTTGTCGATTTTATCTTCTCCCATGGCTTTAATTGTTGGGAAAATCGTAGAAATTGACTTGCCAATGCCCGTTGGCGCCTCTACAAATAATTTATTTTCCTCATCAATGGTGTTATAAACTGCAACGGAAAGCTCTCTCTGTCCCTTCCTAAAGTTTTTAAAGGGAAAGATTAATTTTTTTATAGATTGGTCGCGAAGGTCCTTCCATTCAACAATTCTCTTGGAAAACTCCAAATATTCCATTAAAGTTCCCATGAAAAAGTCGCGAAGTTCTCCAAAGGAAAAAGTCTTTTTTATGTTTAAAGTTTCTTCTGTTTCAAGTTGGAAGTAGGTCAGCATTACATTTACCCTGTCAAGTTCATGATCTTTTGCATAAATATAGGCGTAGCACTTAGCCTGTGCCCAGTGCATAATATTTTCTTCCTTTTTAAGCTCTTCTAGGTCCCTTGTAGTTGATTTTATTTCGTCAACTGTAACTTCCTCGGAAACTTCAATGCCATCGGCGCGACCTTCCACAGTGAAATTTATGTCTTCAATTTCTTCTGTAGTTCTCAAAAAAACTTCTGTCAAAAAATCTTTGGAGTATTCCCTTTGGATTTTTTGGTGTGCTCTTATGCCCTGGACAGCCCTCTTGTTGGAAAAAAATCTCCTGTCGATGTCGCCAGACCTCTTGACGAATTCTATTAAATTTCTTACAGAGATTTTTACTTCCTTCACGCTAACCCTTCCTTATTTAAAATTATTTCTTAAAAATTATTCTAAATCTAAAAAATCAAGCTGTCTTAAAGCTTCAAACAAAATAATATTTGCAGAATTTGACAAGTTTAAACTTCTGCCATAATCCTTTAACATGGGAATTCTTATAGCCATGTCATAGTTTCCGAAGATCAAATCTTCTGGAAGACCTCGAGTTTCTGGTCCAAAAACTATAAAATCGCCATCCTTAAATTTCACATCAGAATATTTTTTCTTTGCCTTGGTGGAGGCGAGATAAAAATTGCTGTCTGGATATTTTTCCACAAGTTCATCATAGGAATCGTAATAATTTATGTCTACAAGGTGCCAATAATCAAGCCCTGCCCTCTTTAAATGTTTATCGTCAACTTCAAAACCAAGAGGCTTTATAAGGTGAAGCCTCGTCTTTGTAAGGCCGCAAGTCCTTGCAATTGCACCAGTGTTAAAGGGAATTTCTGGCTCATAAAATACTATATTTAACATTTTTTGTCTCCTTCTAAAATTTCTATGGCACATTTAAGTCCGTCAAGGGCAGAAGAAATTATTCCTCCAGAATAACCTGCACCTTCTCCTATGGGAAATAAATTTTCCACTTTTATGCTTCTATAATTTTCTCTCACTATCCTAACTGGCGAAGATGTCCTTGTCTCCACTCCCGTTAAGATTGCGTCGTCACTTGAAAATCCATGGACTCTTTTATCCATTACCCTTAGGGCATTTTTTATGGCGCGATTAATGGATTCTGGATAAATTTCATTTAAATCGGCAAAGACATAGCCTGGCTTAAAAGTTGGCTTCACCTGACCAAGTTTTTCAGTCACCCTATTTTCCATAAAGTCCTTCACTCTTTGGACAGGTGCCTTGCCCTGACCCATGTCATAGGCTTTCTTTTCGATTTCATTTTGAAAATCCATGCCAGCTAGGTTCCCAGCACCAAAAATTTTCTCATCAATAGTGGCAACTATTGCTGAATTTGAATTATCGCCAGACCTATCGTGATAGGACATGCCATTTACAACAAGCTCACCTTTTATTGAAGATGAGTTTACCACATAGCCACCTGGGCACATGCAGAAGGTGTAAACGGAGTGCGCCTGGTCTTTGTCTGTGACATTAAGCTGATAAGTTGCCGCTGGAAGTTTATCTGAGACCATGCCATACTGAGCCATCTCAATATTTTTTCTAAGATGCTCAATTCTAAAGCCTACAGCAAAGGGCTTTTGCTCAAGTAAATTATACTTATCAAGCATAGAAAAAGTATCTCTCGCAGAATTTCCTATAGCTAAGATGTAGGCATCAGCAACATATTCTCCCTTATCTGTTATAATTTTATTGATTTTTCCATTTTTTATGTCAAGATCTAAAAGTTTTTCGCTGAATTTATAAACTGCGCCCTGACTTTCAATCTCACTTCTCATATTTTTTATAACATGGCGCAAAATATCTGTGCCAATGTGAGGTTTTTGCTCGTATAAAATATCTTCTGGTGCGCCATTTTTCACAAAGATGTCAAAAACATGAGAAACCCTCTTATCTTTTGATCTGGATGTTAGTTTGCCGTCAGAAAAAGTTCCTGCGCCGCCTTCTCCAAATTGCACATTGGAATTTTCGTCCAGCTTTCCACTTTCGTGAAGTTCATCTATGTCCTTTACCCTCTCATCAACTGCCTTGCCCCTTTCAATTAGGGTAACCTTTACGCCCTTCTTTGAAAGCAAGTAGGCAGCAAAAAGTCCTGCAGGTCCAGTCCCAACTATGACTGCAGTTTTTATCTTGTTAAGATTATTAACTTCAAGCTTGTCTTCATGAAAGTCGTCAATATTATTTTTAAGTCTCTTGAGAGTTTTCTTGTCAATGTCCTTTAAATCAAGATCTACTAAAACTTGGTAGACATAATTAATTTCACGCCTGGCATCTAGGGATTTTTTGTAAATCTTATAGTCAAAGTCCTTTTTATTTAATTCCTTTTCGATTTTCCCTTTCAAAAATTTTTCGTCCTTGTCGTAGGGAACTTTAATATTTCTTAAAATAATCATATTTTCACCAAAAACATTATAACACGAAAAAATCCCATTTTACCAAATTGTGATTAATGCTATAATAAAAAAGGAGGTTATAATGAAAAAAGATTTATCTTACATAAAAGTTATAGTTATTGCAGTTATACTTGCACTTTTTATGAGAACTTTTCTCTTTAATATAGTTAGAGTTCAGCAAACTTCAATGTATCCAACTGTAAAACCCAATGATATAATTTTGTCATCTTCCCTCTACAGGTTCAAAAAAGATTTTAAAAGAGGCGACATTGTTGTTTTTAAATCTCCTTCAGAAAACAAAATGTTAATCAAAAGAATTGTAGGACTCCCTGGAGAAAAAGTTGAAATTTATGATGGCTCAATTTATATTGACGGGAAACTTTTAGAAGAAAAGTATTTTAAGGAAAAACCCTATACTCTATCTCCTACAATTGAATTTGAAGTCCAAGCCGATGAATTATTTGTGCTTGGTGACAACAGAAGTCCTGACGGATCTGTGGACTCGAGAATCTTTGGTCCAATTAAAATAAAAAACATAAGATCCCATCCTTTTTATAGGATCTTTCCAATAAATTCAAAAAAACTTATAAATGAAATTAACTAAAATAGAGACCTCATAGGGTCTCTTCTTTTATTTTTGGCAAAATTATTTCAAATTCTGTTCCTATAACTTCACCCTTTTCATTTTTGTTGTCTAAAATTTTTATGTCGCCCCTTAATTTTTCCATTATATTTTTCACAAGGTTTAAGCCAATGCCGTAGCCGCCGCTCTTTCGGTTTCTGGACTCATCAACCCTATAAAACAAATCAAAAACTTTATCCTTGTCTTCGTCGCTGATGCCCACGCCAGTATCTCTCACTTCTATAAAATAATTTTCTTCATCTTCTCTGAGGTCAAAGGAAAGACTGCCCCCATCAATGTTATAAAGTATTCCATTTTTGCCAAGGTTAAAGAGGACTCTCTCTAGCAAAATGTCATTGGAATAAATTATTTTATCTCCAAGCTTGGAAATAATCTTCACATTTTTTTCTTCTGCCAAGTCCTCCAAGTCAAAGGCAACTTCTTCCACTAAGTCTCTTAGGTTAAAATTTCTTAAAACTGCATTTTCCCTGCGATTTAAAAACAAAAGGGACTCAATGATTTTTGAAATTCTGTCTATGTTTTCGTCAAAATTATCTAGTAGGTCTTTTAAGTCCCCATCAGAAACTTTATTTTTCATTAGATAAATTTCAAGTGAGGACTTCATTATGGAAATTGGGGTATTTAACTCGTGAGCAATGGCTGATGAAAGGGCCTTTTCCCTGGCATAACTTGAATAAATTTTATCCAGAGACCTTTCAAAGGCAAGGGAAAGCTCTTCAATCTCTTGGGATTCTCCCGGCATATAAATATTTTCTTCACTTTTTATCTTGTCCACATCGATTTCCTGAACTTTTTCCTTTAAGTCCTTTAGGGGCTTTAAAAGTCTTGAAACCAAGACATAATAAACTAGAGACCCAAGGGCAATTGTCCCTGTAATTACAATTAAGGAAAAGTTTTTTATCTCTTTCGTTGATTTTAACTTTGAATCTTCAAGGACAATAAAATAATCATCGCCCTTGTTTTTTTCTTCCTGGACAATTTTTTCGCCAATGTCTAAAATCCTCTTCTCTTGATACTTGCCAATGATGTAATTTGAGGTCGCCGTCATTATTATGAAGATGAGAATTATGGAAAAAATCAGCTTGAAGACCATGGTGTTCTTGGCATTTTTAATTTTCTTCATCAATAATGTAGCCCTTTCCAATTTCATTTCTTATAATATTTTTGCCAAGCCTTGCCTTTAATTTTTTCCTAAGGGCGGACATGTGAACCCTCACAACATTGGAAAATAAGTCTACCTCGTCATTCCAAACATGCTCCATGAGTTCTTCTGTTGTGACATATCTTCCCAGGTTGAAAAATAAATATTCCAAGATACCTGCTTCCTTGGCTGTGAGCCTTAAATTCTCGCCATCAATGCTAAAGGTCCTCTTTGTCGTGTCAAAGCTTATGCCACTTGTCTCTATTACTGCATCTTTTATTGTCGTTTGTCTCCTAAGAAGGGACCTAATCCTTGCCTTTAACTCCTCAAAGTGGAAGGGCTTTAGGACATAGTCGTTGGCACCCAAGTCAAAGCCTCGCACCCTATCGTCAACATCTGATAGAGCTGTGAGCATAATAATATTGACTTCCCTGTCCCTCTCTCTTATTTCCCTTAAAATTTCAAAGCCGTCCTTTTTGGGGAGATTGATGTCTAAGATAATGAGGTCATAATCATTGGTAAAGGCCATAAAGGACCCTTCTTCGCCGTCAAGAGCTGTGTCAACTACATAACCAGAGTGGACCAAGCCCTCTCTTATGGATTCCAAAAGCCTTTCTTCATCTTCAACAACTAAAATTTTCATTTTATCCTCTTCCATCTTTCGTGGTAAACTTTATAAGTTGGATCTTTTATTTCGCTTTTATCAATTAATTCAAAATCATCAAAGGCAGGAATAAAAGTATCTGCACCTTCCACTACTGTGTCAACTCTTGTAACGATTAACTCGTCAAGCCTATCCCACAAGAGCTTTACAATTTCTGCGCCGCCAATTACAAAAACTTCCTTGTCTGGATATTTTTTCATAATCTCTTCCAACTTTTCTATTGAATCAATATAAAACAAATCCTTCTTGTCTTCTCTATTAGACCTAGTGAAGACTACAGAAATTCTGTTGGGAAGCTGCTTGCCTATGGCGTCAAAAGTATGCCTGCCCATGACAATAATATTATTTGTCGTGTAATCCCTAAACATGTGAAGGTCATCATCTACGAACAAAATTTGTTCTCCATCCTTGGCAATGGCATTCTTGTTGTCAACTAATATCAATAATTTCATCTTATCACCTGTAAAAAATTTCTTAACCTAATCATAGCCTAGAGTCAAAATTATTCAAAGACTTTTGAGGCACTTATTTCAAAAAAATTTTACATAAATAAATATAATGTAAAATTCATCTTGAAATTTTTATTTTTCTCTGCTATACTAATGTTGTTATGGCGACATAGCCAAGTGGTAAGGCACGGGTCTGCAACACCCTTATCACCGGTTCAAATCCGGTTGTCGCCTCCATATAATCTACTGATTTTTAGTCAGTAGATTTTTTTTTGCATTTTTTTAACTAGTCTATACTTTCTATTGCTTCTAAAATATTTCCATCGGGATCGTAAAAATAAATTGCCTTGCTCTTTCCAAATCCATAATCACTTGAGTCAAAGGCTTGTGGCTTTGACATAACTCTTACATCCTTCTCAACTAAATAAGCATAAAATTCTTCTATATCTTCCACTGCAAAGCAAAGTTCTGAAATTGAAGTTTTAAAAAGTGAAGGAGTATCCCTTTTAACCTCTCCCCTTTCAAACTCTATTAGCTCCACATCGGGGCATCCAGCGCCTTCCTTTGGACTTAAATAACAAACTTTTGCCCTTATATCTTCTCCATTAAATAACTTGTCTGTGGACTCACCCTCCATGTACATATAACCCTTGTAGGAAAGACCTAAAAGATCTCTATAAAATTTTATGGACCTATCAAGATCTGTGACAGTAAGACCAATGTGTGCAATACTTTTTATCATAAAATCCCTCCAGTTTCTATCTTAAAACAAGAATATCAATAAAAAAATTTTTTGTAAAGTTTGACCTTCTTTAAAGTTTGAGAAAAAATTCCATTAAAAAAAGCAGCCCGAGAGCTGCTAATTTTTATTTTTCATTTATAACTTCTATTGCCTTTTGAAGTTGAGTGTCTGTGTCCTTGTAGTCAATGCCTATTCCCTCTACATCATCTGGAAGGTCAACTTCTATGTCTGGCACTATGCCCTTTTTGTTAATGGACTTGCCACTTGGAGTAAAGTATTCTGAAGTGGTTAGTTTTAGCCCGTCACCACCAGGTAGAGACATTACATTTTGCACTACGCCCTTGCCATAAGTTGTCTTGCCAATAATTTTTGCCCTGTCAAGGTCTCTTATGGCTCCTGCCAAAATTTCTGATGCAGATGCAGAGCCTTCATTTACAAGTACAACCATTTTAATGTCATTGTACTTGTCGTCTAATTTATAATCTTGAACCACTTCTCCCTTGTTGTCCTTTAGGGTAACAAAACTTGTCTTTGGAAGAATTGCATCGCCAATTTCAACTGCAGCGTCAACTACGCCGCCAGGGTTGCCCCTCATGTCGAGGATTATGCCCTTAACGCCTTCACTTGTTAGTTCATTTAAAGCCTTGACAAAGTCCTTGCCCGTTTCTTCATCAAACATAGTTATGCCAATGTAGCCAAGGTCTCCAATTTTATTTTTTAAAATTGAATCGATTTTAATTTCTTCTCTTTTTATTTCAACTTCTTCAGTCTTTAAATTTTTCTTTTTGAGAAGCAAAATCTTAACACTAGTTCCCTTTTCGCCACGCATCTCCTTTGATGCCTCGTTGATTTTTTCAGCGCTAAAGTCCTTGCCATTGATCTTTAAAATTTTATCTCCCGATTCAACTCCAGCCCTATCAGCTGGTGAACCCTTTATAGGTGAAATTACTGTCACAGTTCCGTCTTCGTCAGGGGAAATTATAACTCCAATACCTTGAAATTTTCCCGTAGTTGTTTCAGATAGCTTTGCCATCTCTTCAGCAGTGAGATACTGTGAATAGGGGTCGCCTAAACCTGCAACAAGGCCCTTTAAAAGACCTGCCTCCAAATTTTCATCTTTAATATCTTTGTTGTAAAGATAATTTTCTCTCAAGTATTTTTCTAAGACAATTACCTTGCCAAAATCTTCATTGGAAGATAGGACTTGTCTTACAGTTATCATTCTCGTAACAAAAGCAGTTGTAATTACTAAAAGTACAACTGCTATGATTTTTAAAAATTTATTATTTTTCATTAAACATATCCCAATGGATTTACAGGAGATCCATTAACCCTCACTTCAAAATGCAAATGTGCTCCAGTGGAAAGACCAGTTGAACCAACAAAGGCAATAACATCGCCTGCTTTTACAGATTCGCCTACACCTACATTTAGGGCTGAACAGTGAGCATACACTGTAACTGTGTCGCCATGATCAACCATTACTACATTTCCATAACCGCTCATTAGCTGTGACATAATAACTGTACCAGACTTGGCAGCAACTATTGGCGTGCCACTTGGGGCAGGTATATCCACTCCTGAGTGAAACTTTGAGTATCCAAGTATTGGGTGCATCCTATATCCAAAAGGAGAAGAAATAGAATAGTGACCAGGTAATGGCCAAGTATAGCTTTGTCCATTTCTTGGTCCAGAAGATACAGTGATGTTGCTGTGAACTCTCGTTGCTCTTCTTGCTGCAGCCTCTTCAGCCTTCTTTTGTTCTGAAATTTGTTTTTGAAGTCTCACTATTTCTGCATCCAAACTATCCCAATTTGCTTGAGCTTTTTCAAATTCAGCCTTGTATAAGTCTAAGTTTGACTCCAATACCTTCATGTAATTATTTTTGGCATCAACAGCTGCTTGATAGGATTGCCTTTCATTTTCAACGGCAGCCTTACTTGCAGATACCTTTGCCTTATCTATTTGAAGTCTTTCTTCAGTTTCCTCTATTGTGTCAATTTGTTCTTGTATAAACTCAATTAATTCCCTATCAGCTCTGGCTATAGATGAAATAATTTCGTTGTTTCTAAGTAGTTCTTCTATGTCCCTAGAATTTAAAATGACTTCAAGGTAATTTACATTGCCTCTCTTGTACATTTCCCTAAGTCTCATGCGAAGTGCATCAGTGTTTTCTGAAAGATTTACCTGAGCTTCTTCCAATTTTTCTTGGTTTTCCGCTATGTCCTTGTTAAGTCTTACAATTTCACTTTCAAGAGTGGAAATTTTTGCAGAAGTAACTTGAATTTTTGCATCAAGATTTTCAATATCCGTGCTCACCGATTTTTTTTCATTCTCAGTATTTGAAATATTGCTCTTTTCTTTATTAATTTTATTTTTTATTTGCATTTGTTCTTGCTTTTTTTTGTTTTTCTCAATTGTCAGGCTCTTTGAGCTCTTAGCAAGGGCACCTGTTGGCACAGCCATAAGCCCTGCAAGACATAGAGCAAGAAATTTTTTCTTACTATACATTTTTCTCCTTCACCTACACATCTAAAAATTTCTTAGTTGAGAACAAACTTCCAAAGAAGCCTATTCCTACACCAATACATAAAAATATTATATACAAATCCAATCTAATAGACAAGGCGGACACCAAGTCGACGCCAGTCATGTCGTATAGTTGTGGATTTAATCTTTCAAATAAAATTTCATAAAGCTTTAAAGTTACAAAGCCAGCTATGCCTGCTCCCAAAGCTCCAAAAATTATTCCATCAATGAGGAAGGGTCCCCTAATGTAAGTGTTAGTGGCACCTACATACTTCATTATGTTAATTTCTTTTTTTCTGTTGGAAATGGCAATCTTAATAGTGTTGTGAATAATAAGTATGGACACAAGAACAAGTATGAGAACAATGCCTGCTCCAACTACTTTGACTCCATTTTGTACCTTCATCATTTGAGTGACAAAGTCGTAATAATAATTGTGGTCTTCAACTATGGGAAGGTCCTTATACTTATCTTCAACTTCTTTTCCATAGGAAAGTTCCTTCATCTCAACAGTTACTGATGCAGGTAGGGGATTGCCGCCAGGAATATTTTCCAAAATTTTAGAATTTTCTCCAAAGCCTTCCTTAAATTCCTTTAGTGCCTCATCTCTTGAAACATAGGAAACTTTTTTAACCTTGTCGTTGTCATGAAGCTCATCAATAAAGGCATTTACATCGCTGGGATTGGCATCGTCCTTTAAGAAAAAGACAACCTTATCTAGCTTTTCACCAGTTTGGAAGACAACTCCATTAAGATTTAAGACCATAAGCATTACAACGCCAAAAAGTGTAAGCATTGCAGAAATGGAAATAATGGAAGTGAGAGCCATAGTCTTGTTTCTCCAAAGACCTGAAAAAGATTCTTTCACAACATTAAAGAACTGTCTTATTACTTTCATAATAACCTCCTTCTTTAACATCGGAAACAATTTGTCCCTGATCTAGAGTTACAACTCTCTTGTTAAATTTATCTACGATGTTGACTGCGTGAGTAGCCATGATGACAGTCTTGCCATCGTCGTTAATATTTTTTAGGGCACTCATAATATCCCAAGCAGTGGATTCATCGAGGTTACCCGTAGGTTCATCACAGACAAGATAGGGAGCCTTATTTACTATTGCCCTGGCAATAGAAACTCTTTGGGATTCACCACCAGAAAGTTCAGATGGATAGGCCTTCTTCTTGTCGCTTAAATTTACAAGATCAAGAGCGTAATCAACCTTTTCATTTATTTCTCTTTTTGACTCTCCAAGAATTTCTAGGGCAAAGGCCACATTTTCATAGACAGTCTTTTTTTCTAACAATCTGTAATCTTGGAATACTACAGAAATATTTCTCCTAAGTTTGGGTATCATGTATTTAGATAGTTTAGTTATGTCAGTGTCGCCCATGTAAATTTTGCCACGATTAACTTTTTCTTCTCTAATAAGAAGTTTTATCATAGTAGATTTACCGGCACCTGATGGACCAACTAAAAAAACAAAATCACCACGAGGTATTTCTATACTTACATTTGAAAGTGCAGTTACACCGTTGCTATATTCCTTAAATACATTTTCAAATTTAATCATAATTACACCTTTCTATAATCTCTAATAATTATATTACAAAGTGGTTACAAATGTACAGTGAATTTATTAATTTTCTGTAATTTTTCCAATAATCTGAATATTTTTAAAAGGTGAAAAAATATTTTTTAAAAAATTTTTAAAAATATTTTACATTTCATAGGACTTCGTGTATAATTTTGAAGTAAAAAAGTAATTTATTTATTTGTTTTTAAATGTAGGAGGAAATATGCAAAGATACATTGGAACAGTAGTGCGTGGAATTCGTACTCCGATTGTAAAAAGTGGAGACAATCTAGTAGATATTGTCGTTGATTCCCTAGGCAAGGCTCTTGAATCAGAAAATATTTCTATGAAAGATAGAGATGTAGTGGCAGTAACTGAATCCTTAGTTGCTAGAGCTCAAAATAATTATGTCTCTGTTGATGACATAGCTTGTGATATTAATAAAAAATATGACGGAGAAATTGGAATAGTATTCCCTATTCTTAGCCGTAACAGATTTTCAACTATCTTAAGAGGAATCGCAAAATCAGGAAAGAAAATCCATTTTCTATTCTCCTACCCTTCTGATGAAGTTGGAAACTCACTAATGGATCCAAACCTTCTTTATGAAACTAAGATCAACCCTTTCACAGATGTCTTAGAAGAAAAGGATTATAGAAGAATTTTTGGTGAAGTCGTTAAGCACGAATTCACAGGCATTGACTATGTCACTCTTTACAAGGAAATTTGTGGCGGCAACTGCGACATCCACTTCTCAAATGACCCTAAGACAATTTTAAAATATACAGATGAAGTTCTTGTTGGTTCAACTCACACAAGATTCTCCATCAAGAGACTTTTAAAGGACGAAGGAGCAAAAGTTGTTCTTGGTCTTGACGATATCCTAACTGAATCAATTAATGGCAGTGGTTACAATAAAGACTTTGGCCTTCTTGGCTCAAACTTTGCCTCTGAAAGCAAATTAAAATTATTCCCAAGAGATGGCGAAGAATTTGTAAATGCAGTTCAAAAGAAATTAATTGACAAGTACAATAAAGAAATCGAAGTAATGATTTACGGCGACGGCGCCTTCAAAGATCCAGTTGGAAAAATTTGGGAACTTGCTGACCCAGTAGTTTCACCTGCCCACACTAAGGGACTTGCTGGCACACCTAGCGAACTTAAAATAAAATACATTGCAGACACTGACCTTAAGGATATGGACACAGAACACGCAACTGCTGCAATGAAGGAAAAAATTTCTCACAAAAATAAAGATTTAGTGGGAACTGATGAAACTCTTGGCACAACTCCAAGAAGAATCACTGACCTACTTGGAAGTCTTTGCGACCTTACAAGTGGTTCTGGCGACAAGGGAACTCCAGTAGTTTTAATTCAAGGCTACTTCGACAACTTTGCTACTGAATAATAAATTTAAAAATATAAATTTTTAAGGAGCTTCGGCTCCTTTTTTTTATTTGCTCTTTTACATAAATTTTAAATATATTTTAAATAAATTTTTAAAAAACACCCCTTTTCTTTGATAAAACCTTTTCATTGTATTACAATGGAAAGAGAGGTGATAGTTATGAAGTTTAATACTATGGGTCTAGACAATGCTCTTCTAAAGAGTTTAAAGGACTACATAGACACTTTCGATAATAAGGAAAACAATATTATAAGTATTCTTCACTACGCTCAAGATATTTTTGGCTACCTGCCAAAGGAACTTCAAGTTTACATAGCAAGGCTTACCGGTCTTCCTGCAAGCAGAATAAATGGAATTGTAACTTTTTATTCCTTCTTCAACGAAAAGAAGATGGGCAAGTTTAAAGTTGATGTCTGCCTTGGCACTGCTTGCTTTGTAAAGGGCTCAGAAGAAATTATGAAGGCCTTTAAAGATGAACTTAGCGTTGATGGCGATGGACTTAGCGAAGACGGTCTTTTTAATGTAAATTCTATTAGGTGCGTGGGAGCTTGTGGCATTGGCCCCGTAGTCCGCGTCAACGACAAAATTTATGGTCATGTTGAAGTTAGTGATGTCAAGGAAATTATAAAGGCACACAGAAACGAATTAGCTACAGAAAAAAATTAAATTATAGATTTCAAAGGAGGTAATTATGGCAAAAATAGATTCCTTGGAAAAACTTATTTCTATAAAAGAATCGAGACATCACCAAACTATTTTAAGAGATATTGGCGACATGCCTGACGATGATGTTATAGAAATTTTTATAACTGGCAATGAAAGAGAAAAATATGCAGAGATAGAAAAAGTTTTTGACGACTTAAAGAGCTTTGTCCGCGAGAAGGGCATGCGAAACTGCAAATTTTTATTCAAGGACGACCCAAACCAAAAAGAAAAGTTTAACATTGAAATAAAATTTAATGTCTGCGCCAATGTTAAGAGCAACTCCCTTGACACTGAAGCCATAAAAGATTTTATTTTAAATGTTGCTTCTATGAAAAGTCAAACTCTTGAGTACGAAAAAGAGGTGACCCATGAATAATTTGAGATTACAAGTGCTTATTTGCAAGGGAACTGGCTGTGTCTCTGCAAGAAGTGATTTGATTAAAGAAAATTTTGATAAGGCAATTGAACATTACAAGATAAAAGATGTGGAAGCCATGATAACTGGTTGCTTTGGCTTTTGCGGCGAAGGTCCCATTGTAAAGGTTGAGCCTGACAATGTCTTTTACACTCATGTAAGACCTGAAGATGTAAATGAAATTGTGGCAGAACACATTCTTCACGGTAGACCTGTCAAGAGACTTCTCTACAAAAATCCAAAAAATAAGGAGCCAATTTACAATCAAAGGGAAATGAGTTTTTACGGCAAGCAAACTCGTGTTGCCTTAAAAAACTGCGGCAAAATTGACCCAGAAAATATTGAAGACTACATATCCTACGACGGCTACCAAGCTCTCTTTAAAGTTTTAACTGAGATGACTCCGCAAGAAGTCATAGACCTTATAAAAGCATCTGGACTTCGTGGTCGTGGCGGCGGAGGTTTCCCTACTGGCATTAAATGGCAAAATACATATAATTCTCCAGGTCATGAAAAATATATTTTCTGCAACGCTGACGAAGGCGACCCTGGTGCCTTTATGGATAGAAGTATTTTGGAAGGCGACCCCAACTCCGTTGTTGAGGCAATGACAATTGGCGGCTACGCAACTGGTGCAAACCACGGAGTAGTTTACATCAGGGCTGAATATCCCCTTGCCATTCATAGACTAAAGACTGCAATTTCTCAAGCAAGAGACTATGGCTTCTTGGGAAAAAATATTTTTAATTCAGGCTTTGACTTTGACATTGAAATTAGATACGGTGCAGGTGCCTTTGTCTGCGGCGAAGAAACTGCCCTCATTCACTCTGTGGAAGGCAAGAGAGGAGAACCTACGAGAAAGCCTCCTTTCCCTAGCGTAAAGGGCTATATGGGTAAGCCTACAACTGTAAATAATGTTGAAACCTATGCAAATATTCCAAAGATTATTTTAAAGGGAACTGACTGGTTCACTTCCATGGGAACAGAAAAATCTAAGGGCACAAAGGTCTTTGCCCTAGCTGGCAAGGTAAATAATGTTGGACTTGTTGAAGTGCCTATGGGCATAACTATTCGTGAAATTGTCTACGACATCGGCGGTGGCATTCCTGACGGCAAAAAGTTTAAGGCAGTGCAAATTGGTGGACCTTCTGGTGGGATGATCACCAAGGAAAATATTGACACCCCAATAGATTATGAAAACTTAAAAGAAATTGGTGCCATGATGGGGTCTGGTGGACTAATTGTCATGGACGAAGACAACGACATGGTTGAGATTGCAAAATTTTATCTTGAATTTACCCAAGACGAATCCTGCGGCAAGTGCACACCTTGTCGACTTGGCACCAAGAGGCTTCTTGAAATGCTGACAAAACTTTTAGATGACAAGGGCTCAGAAGAAGACCTGCAAAAAATCGAAGACCTCTGTCACAACATAATAAACTCAGCTGCTTGTGGTCTTGGACAAACTGCACCAAATCCAATTCTATCTACTATGAAATATTTTCCTGATGAATATTTAAAATATGCTAGACACGAAGTGAAGAGAGCCTACAAGATAAATAAGGACAAGTGCATTGGCTGTCACAGATGTGCAAGGGAATGCCCTGTCAAGTGCATATCAGGAAAGCCAAAGGAAAAACACGAAATTAATGAGGACAAGTGCATAGCCTGCGGAACTTGCTTTAAGACATGTCCTGTAGGTGCAGTTGTGGAACCTAAATAGAGGTGAATTATGATAAATTGTGTTATTAATGATAAAAAATTAAAAGTTAAGGAAGGCACGACAATCTTAGAAGCTGCAAAAGAAATTGGCATCGACATCCCTACACTTTGTCATATGAAGCTTCCTAACTTTAATTATGAAAATAAACCTTCAAGCTGTAGAATTTGTATGGTTGAAGTTGTGGGAAGACCAAAACTTTGCACAGCTTGCTCTGAAGAAATAACTGAAGGCATGGTAGTAAATACTGACACGCCAAGGGCAGTTGAAGCGAGAAAGATTAACCTAGAGCTTCTCCTCTCCAACCACCCAAAGGACTGCCTAGTATGTCCCAAAAATTTAAACTGCGAACTTCAAGCCTTGGCAGAAAAAATGGGCATAAGAGAAATTGCCTACAAGGGCGAGAGAATGCAACATAAGGTGGACGCATCTTCCAACTCCATTTACAGAAATCCAAATAAGTGTGTCATGTGCAGAAGATGCGAAACAATGTGTAACGAAGTTCAAACTGTGGGCACACTTAGCGGCATAAATCGTGGCTTTGATGCCATAGTTGCCCCTGCCTTTAACATTCCTCTTGCAGAAAGTTCTTGTACCTTCTGCGGCCAATGTGTGGCAGTTTGCCCAACAGGTGCAATAGTAGAAATTGATGCAACGGCAAAAGTTTTTAATGCCATAAAAAATCCAAAGAAGCATGTAGTAGTGCAAGTTGCCCCATCAATTAGAGTTGCCATTGGAGAGCTCTTTGACATGGAGCCAGGCGAAGTTACAACGGGAAAACTTGTCACAGCTCTTAGAAAGCTCGGCTTTGATGTAGTCTTTGACACAGACTTTTCAGCCGACTTGACAGTTATGGAAGAAGCAAGCGAACTTGTGGATAGAATTAAAAACAATAAAACTCTTCCAATTTTGACTTCCTGCTGCCCTGCCTGGGTTAGATTTATAGAGATGAATTATCCTGACATGTTGGATATTCCTTCAAGCTGTAAGTCCCCACAAATTATGATGGGCTCCATGGTAAAAACTTATTACTCAAATAAAACAGGGATCCCTGCCAAGGACATTGTCATGGTTTCAGTAATGCCTTGCACAGCAAAAAAGGCTGAAGCAGCAAGATCAGAACTTGGAACCAAGGATATTCGCGATGTGGACTATGTCCTTTCAACTAGAGAACTTGGAAGAATGATAAAACTTTACGGCATAGACTTTAACGGACTTGAAGAAGGCAAATTCGATAAATTAATGGGCGAATCTTCTGGCGCAGGAACAATTTTTGGCACAACTGGCGGCGTAATTGAAGCAGCCATAAGAACTGCCAGCGAATGGATGACTGGAGAAGAGCTAGAAAAAATTGAATTTGAGGAACTTAGAGGTCTTAAGGGCATAAGAGGAGCCGAAGTTAAAATTGGTGACTTGAACTTAAAAGTTGGCATAGCTCACGGACTTGGCAACGCCAGAAAATTATTAGACGGCATAAAAAGCAGGAAGTACGACTTCGATGCCATAGAAATTATGGCTTGCCCTGGCGGCTGCATCGGTGGCGGTGGCCAACCTTACCACCATGGTCACGAAGAAGTTCTTTTAAAGAGACAAAGGGCACTTTACGAAATTGACAAAAATAAAAAAATTAGAAAGTCTCACGAAAATCCAATGATAAAAGAAATTTACAAAAATTATCTTGGCAAACCTTATGGCGAAAGAGCCCACGACCTGCTTCACACATCCTATATTCCTAGAGAAAAAATTTAAAATAATTTAATATGTTAAAAAGAAGAAAGGCGGAGACAACATTTTGTTCTCCACCTTTTTTTGAAATCATATATATCAAAAATCGAGTAGGGGCTAATTAATAGCCCCTCTCACACCACCCGTACGTACCGTTCGGTATACGGCGGTTCAATATTTTCTTGTATCATATTATTTATTACTGATGTATCTATTTAACTTTATTCTTTTTGTATCCGAACCTTGAGAAATGAATACGTCATTTCTTGTGTTCCATCAAGTCATAGTACATCCTTTTCAAATATTACAATAAATATCGTTCCTCCCTTCGCTCCATTTCCATTACAGAAACTTCTTCGCTACTATGATTCTGCTGACTTCTCACTATTCGTTGTTACTACTATTTCGATAGCGAGACCTCACGGGATAAGCTCTAATACTTTCATCGTTTACTTGCAGAATTTACGCCTTGGGTTTACGATTGTCTTTTGGGTCTTTGTTATCTATAGCTAACTTGCCCACCTTTTACGCCTTGTATTCTGTTCCTGTTCGTCAAGCCACGATTTCGCTATTGCTTCTTCTCTCCTACACGTCGCCGTGTAAAACTTGCAAGTCGCTATGGGATTCGTCGACAACTACGCTCCTTAAGGAATTTCACCCCAGAATTAGAACATGCCCGTCATACTATAAATAAAGACCTCGGAATTAACCCAAGGTCTTCATTAAATCATTTTAAATTTCTTCAACTTTATAAATGTCTGCTCTTCTGTTTTTTAAAGTTCCTATTTTTCTTCTGATTTCTTCAACATAATCTAAATCGATTTCTGTTAAAATAACACCTTCCCTATCAGACGATTTCGCAATTATATTTCCCCAAGGATCTATAATTATGGTTTTACCATATGCTGCCACAGTTGGTTTTTGACCTATTTGAGCTGGAGCTACTACATAACATCCATTTTCTATAGCTCTTGTTTTTAAAATAGGCTCCCAATGATCCTTACCCGTATTCATTGTGAAATTTGCTGGAACAAATAAAATATTTGCTCCTTTAAGTGTCATTAATCTAAATAATTCTGGGAATCTCATATCATAACAGATAGAAAGCCCAAAGTGTCCATAATCTTTTGTATCAAAAGTTACTATTTTATCTCCTGGATGAACTTTATTAGACTCTCTTATGCTAGGCCCATTTAATACATCAACGTCAAAAGGATGCAATTTATGGTATTTCGTTTTTAATTCACCATCTGGTCCAACTAGGAAATTACAATTATAAGGAATTTCCCCATCCCTATCCTCGTATATACTTCCAGCATGAATCCAGACACTATATTTCTTAGCTAATTCTGAAATCATCTTGAACGTTTTTCCACCAGGAATTTTTTCTGCAACTTGTCTTGAGTCATCTCCTATATAGTTTGAACCTTCTGGAAATGCTATAACTTTTGCTCCTTTTTCAGCAGCTTCTATTATATACTTTTCCATCTTTTTTAAATTTTCTTCTTTATCTTGTTGCGAGTTAAGCTGTACAGCAGCTAGCAAGAATTTATTCATTTTTACCTCCATTATTTATTTATAGTATTTAGAATATTCTTCTGTTACCTCTTCAAGTCCCATTAGGTTATATAGCTTTAAGGCAGGATAAACCATTCTATCCCTAGATTTAAGTGTGGACTTGTTTGTAATAAGATCTTCAAAAACACTTTCTACAGCAAAAGCTGCTGATAACACTGAAGACATAGGATACAATCCTAATTTATAATTAAATTCCACTAATTCATCATAGTTTAAGCTTGCTGGGAACCCTTTTTCGTTTAGATTAATCATGAGTTTTATTTTAGCCTCTTCAGAAACCTTTTTTACCTCATCTAAATCTTTTAATCCATCAACATAAGCACAATCTGCCCCGAGTTCCTTTGCCTTATTAACCCTTTCGATAGCTTCGTCTATTCCGTAATCATACATATTTGCAGCAGTTCTATAAACAATAACAAAATCTTCAGAAACGCTATCTCTTATAGCTTTAATTTTAGGTCCTATTAGAGAAAAATCTATAATTTCATGACTGCTAGGCTTAGTTGCTGGAAGTAATTTATCATCAATTTGTAACCCTGATGCTCCGCATTTTTCATAAAGGCTTGCAGCATGAGCAGCATGAATTGTATTACCAAATCCATTGTCCATATCTGCTATTAGTGGCAATTTTGATGTTTGACAAATATTTAAAATTGTATTTGAAAAATCTGAAATATTAAGAAGGCCAACGTCTGGCAATCCTAACTTTGCATATGCTAAAGATCCGCCTGATAAAAATATACATTTAAAACCAACTTTTTCAGCATACCTTGCTGTTATACAATCGTAAATACCAGGAATCATTATAAACTCATCGTTATTTAAAATTTCTCTAAGCTTTTTAGTTTTGTTCATTTTTTTACTCCTTATCTTAAGTATTGGAAATAAATCATTGCTGTTCCAATCAAGAAAAATATGATTGTAAATGGAAATCCTACCTTAAAATAATCCTTAAATTCATATCCACCAGTTTCCCAAACTAGTAGGTTTGGTCCTGTACCAAAAGGAGTACAGAAAGCTCCAGATGTTCCTATGGCAACACACATTACAAGTGCCCTAGGATCTAAATTTGTTGATTGAGCTACCAATATAGCTATAGGACAAAGTATTGCTGTTAATGATGTACCCATCATAAATTGTGTTCCAATTACTGATATCCCAAGCATAAAAGCAATTACTACTATAGGAGACATTCCACTTAAAGAACCTGACATTTTAGATATTAAATACTCAGCTGCACCTGTTTCACTTAATGCTTTACTTAACGGGAAGATACCAGCCACTAAAAACAATGTTGAAACTGAAAATTGTTTCACGGCATCTTCAGTGCTTATACAACCTGTTAGAACTACAAGTATAGCTCCTAAAGCAGCTGCTAGGTGCATAGGTATAATTTTAGTTGCCATACAAACTACTATAAATATAAATATTACAGCTACAATTACCATCTTTGCAGAATTTTTTTCGGCTAACTTCATATTAGAAGCTTCGTCATCAACATCTTTATTAGGAAGAACTTTAACTCCATAAAAATAAATATATAACAATCCAGCTATAGCAATTGGTAAACCTATAGGTGTAAATTCAAAAAATGAAAAACCTTCAAGTCCAGCGTCTTCTAAAAACCCTTGGGCAACAATATGTGAACCTCCACCTATTAAAGTAACTGTACCACCCATTGAAGCTGCGAAGGCTAAAGCCATGTAAATTTTAGATAATTTAACACCAGATTTTTTACCCATAGCTCCTGCAATCGGCATTAGACATCCAGTTGTACCAGTGTCATTTAGAAAAGAAGATAATAATATTGATACAAATGATGTTCCCAACACCACACTTCTTTCATCTTTTCCAATCATTCCGATAATCTTTTCACCCAAAAAATCAGCAAGACCTGTGTTGAAAATCGTACCGCCAATAACTAATAGTGACATAAAAAATACAACAGTTGTATTTGAAAAGTCAGAAAATGCTGTTTTTGGATCTAAAATATTAAATAGAGCCAATGCTGTTGGAATACTTGCACCTATCAATATTGGATGCAATTTTTTTGAAATTAGTAATATAATAGTTACTATGAAAATAACTATGGTTATAATACCTTTAGTTGTCATATAAAACCCTCCTTAAATAAATTATTTTTCTTATATAAAATTTTATCTGATAAAGCGATATAATAAAAATACTTTTTATTTAATAGTAGGTATAATATTTGTGTTATACTAGTCTTAGGAGGACTACATATATGTTTGATAAAAAATACCTTTATATAAAAACTCTTTACGAAGAAGGTAATATAACAAAAGCATCAGATAAACTGTATCTTTCGCAGCCCGCCTTAAGTGCATATTTAAAAAGACTTGAAAATGAGTTAGGGTGCACCTTATTTGAAAGAGCTAAGACTGGATTAAAAATTACAGACGCAGGCTTGTTTTATTTAGATTATCTACAAAAAATTAAAAACTTAAACGATGACCTTGAAATCTTTTTACAAAAGAAAGACACTAAAGACTTTCCTAATAAAATAAACTTTGGAATTACTCCGTGGGTTGGCGCCTATGTGACATCAGATATTTCTCTAAAATTTGCTAAAATATTTCCAAACATTGATTTAAATTTTATAGAAGGTGAGGGTTTTGTATTAAAAGAACTTTATGAAAACAATAAAATTGATTGTTTTGTTAGTATTGATGTTATTTCAGATTATATGGATATGAAATATACTGAGAAATTGGAATTACGAGATGATTTAATTTTAGTAGTGGCTCCAAAATCTATTCTAGGTAATAAATATGATGTTGCTATGTTAACTTGCAAATTAGATAATCCTCTAAAATTTGACGCTAACGAAATAAAAAACAAAAAAATAATTTCTGGACAAAATACTCAAGCTCTTCATACCTGCATAACAAAAATTATTAAAAACTATAAACTGCATCCAAAATCATTTATGCACTTTAGAAATATAAATAATATTCTTGAACTAGTTAAAAGTGGTCAAGGCATTACCTTTATACCAAAATATTATATAAAAAAAGGCCCTAAAATGAATAACTGTATCTTCTTTACTGAAGATAATGAACTATTCCACTACAGGCGTATGATGTTTTATAGAAAAGACAAATATACTGATTTCTACAAACAATTTGGAGAGTTAATCCTAAAAGATATTTTTAGCAACTTATCCTAAATCCTTTTTCAGTAATTATGTTTTTTATTTTTTGTTAAATAGTTTGCTAATTCAATTAATGTTAATCACAAAAAGATTCCCATAATAAATTTTGGGAATCTTTTTTAAGTAGGTAATTATAATTTAAATAATTTTTGCCATCATTAGGATATTAAAAATCATATTTGATGAAAAACCTGCAAATATACCTCCAATTGTATGACTAATTAAAGCTTTGTTAGTTAATTCTCGCGCATTTATTGATGACATCATTGCAATGTGTGTTGATAAATATCCACTCCAACACATTACTATTGATGTAAATACAGCTAGATCTTTCGCCGTTACTAAACCCTTTTCAATTAAAGATGGTATTAATGCTACAGCCGCTCCTGCACTTCCAAGTGATGTAATAACTACAGATATTGATTGAGATGATTTAAATCCAAATATTGGTTTTATTATAAAATCAAGTTTATCCCCAACAAAAGGAAGGATTGGTACACCTTGATTTATTGAACCATCATATATATTATTCGGTCCTATTCCATTTGTGATTAATAATACAAAACTACAAATAATAAGAACACCTGGTATTATTTGAACTCCAAGATCAACGCCCTTCATTCCACCATCTAATAATGAGTTTATTACCCTTTCAAATAAAGTCTTATTTACTGGATTGTTTTTGGCGTTTGAATATTCTTCTTCTAATTTTAAACTTTTTTCATCTCTTTCAAAGTCTTTAGTAAGTTTAAGCATTATTCTTACGCTTACAACACTACCTAAGATTGCCCCTATATTTCCAATTATGGCTGCAAGTACAGAATGATTAATATTCATACCCATAACTGTGGTTGTCACTATTAGACCCATTCCAAAAGATGTTCCTAAGTTTGTGATTGCAGGAAACTCATTACTTTTAAAATAATTTTTATAACCTTCATTTTTTGCTAATGTTAATACTGCTGGGTTGTCTGACAGATAACACATTAATATTGACCAAGCTGCTGCACCTGGCAGATTATAAATAGGCTTCATTAACCTTGAAAGTTTTTTACTAACCCATTCAATTACATTAAACTCGAATAATAATTCACCTAATCCTCCAGTAATTACAGAGATAGCCATAATATAAAAGCATACATTAATTAATAGGTTATAGGATGTATTAAGGATTGTTTGAATCATATTCACAAACCCCATTTTATATCCAATAAATCCAAAAAGGAGTATGAAACTAATAATAAACAAGCCGTCTTTGTAGTTATTGTCTGTTTTTCTTAAATTAGTTACCACTAAAATCTCCTCTCTTATTAATAAACTTTTATTCCAGTTTTGTCAAAATTTTCTCAATCAACATTCTTAAGTTATCTATTGATTTAATACTGACCTCTTCATGAGTAGTATGTGCCCCGATGATGTTAGCTCCTATGCTAACCATATCTATATTAGGCATTTTTTCCTTAAATACTGCACATTCAAGACCCGCGTGTATTGACTCTAAAATCGGTTTTTCCCCAAATAATTCCTCATAACATTGGGCTGTTATATCTTTGATTTTTGAATCTGTATCAAGTTCCCATGCTGGATAAGAAGATTTTATTTCAAAATTAAATTTAACAAGATTAGCCATGTTTTTAATTTTATTTACAAAATAATCCATTTCGCTTTGCATTGAAGACCTAAATAGTATTTCTAACTCAATCTCATCATCTTTAGTCTTTAATACGGCATTTGTTAAACTAGTTTGAACCATTCCATCAATGCTTTGACTCATCTTTTGAACTCCATAAGGGAGAATTGTGAATAAATCAATAATTGATTTTTCTAGCTCTTTAGAAAAAACCTTATTTATTTTAGTTTTTTCTAAATTAAATTTAATTATATCTTTTTCTTCTGGATGTTCACTCTTTAGTTCATTTTCTACACTCTTAATAATTTTTTTTATCGGCTGATCATCTTTTACTGTGAATAATATTTTTCCGTGTTGAGGAATGACGTTATTAGCTTCTCCACCTTCAAAATCGGATAATCTAAATCCTTTTAATTCTCTTAATTTAATCAAAAGTCTTGACATAGCATGTATTGCACTAAGTCTATTTTTGCCAATATCTAACCCTGAATGACCTCCTAATAGGTTTTTAATAGTCACTTCATAACCCATGGTATCCTGTGCTTCATATGATAACTTTTTTCTTAAAAAGACATTAGTTCCACCAGCGCAGCTTAGCAATATATGACCTGCTTCTTCTCCATCTACATTTATTAGAGTTTTACCTTTTATTTTAGATGTATCAAAATAAGAAGCACCGTCAAGACCAGTTTCTTCATTGGTAGTAAATAATACTTCAAGTGGTGGATGTTTTATATCATTGTTTTCCAACAAATATAAACAGAGTGCTACACCAATTCCGTTGTCTGCTCCAAGAGATGTTTTATTGGCACTTATTTTATCTCCATCTATAATTAAATCTATTGGGTCTTTTGTAAAATCGTGATCTGATTCATCTGTTTTTACACACACCATATCAGTGTGGCACTGAATTATAACAGGGCTTTTTGTATAATTATTTCCATCTTTTTTAACTAAGACATTATATAATTTATCACTACTTGCTTCTAAATTATTTCTTTTTGCAAAATCCAATATATAGTCACAAATTTCTTTTTCATTTCCTGATTCTCTGGGAATCTTTGATATATCTTTAAATAATTCAACTATTCTGCTCATGCTTCCACTCTCGCTTTGCTGTCTTTACTGTGTCTAATTTTCATTAATAATGCATATACAAGTGAGCAAATTAGCATGTTCTTAACAACAGAAGCTATAGGTATCATAGTTGGTATGATTTGGAAATCTAGTACGAACGCATATATTCCACCTAACAACCAAACTATTATAGCTATAGGATTAATGATTTCATTTTTTTGTAAAGATATTCCAGAACTTATTCCTATCTTAGGCAATATAAAGAAGTCTGAGATCATAATTCCAAGAACTGGAACTATAAAACAACCAAAAGCTAACATAATATCTGAATAAAGCCCAATGTTTATGAAAGCTGCGACTACTGATGCTATCACTCCAAGTGTTATAGCCACTGCCCATCTTCTAAGTTTAGGAAACATTTCCGTAAATGCTAATGAGGCACTATATAAGGCGTTATCATTACTAGTCCAAGCTCCTAAAATAACCATTATAAGACCTGCTACGCCACCAATTTGAACCATGACAGTTGCAAATTCTCCTGATTGAACGTGAAGAGCTAAAATAATTGCACATATTGGTTGGCAAATAGCTAATGGTAGACCTATTAAATATAAACCTTTAAAGTTATCAGACTTTTTCTTTGAAAATCTCATAACATCTGGTGCATTAACAGCACCTGCTGCCATTGCTCCAACTAAAACAGAAATTATAACTGACATGTGAACTGGTTCTCCAATAGGAGCTCTCTCCATAAGTTCTATGAAATCTGTCCCATCTTGCATTATTACTCTTATAGCGTTATATAGCATAAATCCAAAAGTATAAATTACTGTTGGCATACTCAATGCTTCTATTCCTTTGTATCCTATAGTTGCTGTAATTATCATCAGAAATCCAAATATGATACACATCACTGGTATATTACCAAACCATATAGCATGAACACTTTCTGCCAATGCTCTAACATTGATAGCAAACCATCCAACATTTACAATTAATGAAATTAATGATACAACATGAGAACCTCTTCTTCCAAAACTTTGTTTTGCAATCATATAGGTACTTAATCCTGTTTCAGTACCTATACTTCCTTGTAAAGCAGTTAATGCTAAAAAAGTAAAGAACGCAATTATTAAAACAATAACACTGTTTTTGAATGATAATCCAGAAATTACAGCTAACCCATCTAATATAGCAGCAATACTAATATAAATACCAGTCCAAACCATTGCTATAGAGTACCATGGCTTACGTCTTTCTCTTGGAATAGGCTGTGTCGGGAAGTCTTCACTTCTATCCATAAATTCCACTATTCTTGACCCTAAGTCTTTCATAAAAACCTCCTATTTATATTTTATGTAGTTAGAGCAAGCGATTTATGCTTGCTCTATTGAATTCTTTTTAAATTATTTCCCCAATTTTTTGCTGTATTCTTTTAATTCTTCGTTTACAACTCTTCCTTTGTCCCAAATTTGTTCTCCATCCATCCATACACTTGAATTTAAACAAATACCATCTAAGTGAGTTTTTGCTGGAATTCCATCTGGTGGACAATCAACTGGGCTTAGATAACCAAATCCCCATTGAGTGCATCCCCAAATTCTTTCGTCTTCACAAATATTTCCTGATAATTGTGCTTTCGGATTTACCCCGTAAGAAATATGAACTGGTCTATACATGTTAGGGTCATCAAAACTCTTTAACCATTCTGAGAATTGAGTTGCTTGTCTGCCACCTTCAATCTTTGTTGCTACACCATTTTCGATAGTAATCTTAACTGGTTCTTCTAGTAATCCACAAGGAGGAGTTAATGATCCATCAAAAACTATAGTTCCATTAATGGTTTCAAATTTAGGGAACCAACAAATTTGTCCTGGCATAAAAGTTAATCCTGGTTTATCAGCTTCTCCAAGGTCACAATAAATTTTTCTAGAAGGTTCATTTTCAAAAGATATATCTGTTCCTGCTGGAGTAGTTACTCTCATTTTCTTAGCATTCTTAGTCATTTCTGTAAGTTTTCTCATATATGCTTCCATGTTTTTGTCAACTTCACCAATTATCTTTACAAATAATTCTTCGTCAAGGTCAACTAAACACATATATCTTAGCTTTTCATTACCTTCAACTGCTTTTTCAAATGGTGTTGAATATAAAAGCCAACCTTTGTTAAACTCAACCCAACAATCAGTGTTAAGTAATGCCCCAGTTAATGCTTCAACGGGTACTTTTGCATCTGTATCTTTTCCAACGCCATCAGGTGTTGCTAACCAAACTACCATAGGTTTTGCTCCACAAGCCTTAGCTGCTGATGCACTTGCTCTAACTATATGTTCATTTGAAGAAGTGTCTGCTGTTATTACAATTGTTTCTCCCTCTTTAATTTGGAACATATCTCTCATTAGTACCATTGCTGCACTAAATACTTCCATTTCTAACTTATACATAATCTCTCTCCTTTTCTAAATATAATTATCCTTGAATTCATTCTTTTCTTCTTGGATTACTAACATTGTGTTTGTGTCTACAACACCTTTGATTTTTAAAATACTGTCATGAAAATCTTTAAATTTTTCTGTAGAACTTGTATGTACTCTAAGAAATATTCCTTTATCTCCTGTTATTCTACACACTGATTCAATATAAATTCCTTTTTCTTTAAGCTTTAAAATGTTTTCAATAGTTTTATTAAAATCTAGAGTACAAACATTAACTAAAACATAGGAGTCTAGTGGAAGCCCTATTTTCGAATAATCAATTATTGCCTCATATCCCTCAATAACTTTCCCTTCTTCTAGTTTAGAAACTCTTTTGTTAATTGCTGGCCTGGAAAAATTTAAAAATTCAGCTATATCCTGATGAGGAGTTTTACCATTTGATTTCAAGATACTTAATATCTTTAAATCAATATCATCCACCTTAGAAAACATTACCACCACCTCTTTAACCTTTATTTATATATAATAAGTTACCATACCGTAAGTTTAATTGCAAATATTTGCCAAATTTTTCACATTTTGTAACCATTATTATCCACTTCATCGCATTTTTTAAATGAATTATTGCTTTTTAGAAATAATTAATAAAGTATCGTTTTCATCGTGTTTATATTATTAATGTCTTTTATCTGTTTTGTTATTAATATTTTTAATTTGTTTCAAATTTTCTTGTTTATATACTGATCATATACTCACAGTTAAAATATAATAAACCCTAATAATGGCTCTTAAGTATTGATTTTTAAATGAAAAGAGAGACTCGAGTTAACGAGTCTCCCCAATATTTGACATAGAGCCCTTTTTTTGAAATCATATATATCAAAACATAAAAAAACCGCAACATATGCTGCGGTTTTTAGTCATTTTATTAAGCTTGTCATTTAAGCCTTAGGATTAATACCATCCTCTTAGTTTCATAGCTTTATCGATAGATTGGATAGCGTACATGTAAACTCCTTCTCTAGGAACTACATCGTATTCGTCACAAATTCCAAATACACCTTCGATAGCTTTCATCATGTCAGCTTCTTGTTTTTCTTCAACTTCAGCTTCAGTCCAGTACATTCCGTATTGGTTTTGAACCCATTCGTAATAAGAAACAAGAACTCCACCAGAGTTAGTTAAAATGTCTGGAGTTAGAGGAATTCCTCTTTCAACAAGAACCTTGTCTCCTTCTGGAGTAGTAGGTCCATTAGCTGCTTCACAAACTAATTTAACATTAAGTTTTTTAGCAACATCACCAGTGATTACATTTTCTAGAGCTGCTGGAATTAAGATATCCCATTCGCCTGTCCAGAAATCATCTGCAGAAATTTGTTTTGCATCTGGGTAACCAATTAGTGTGTGGTGTTCGTTCTTATAAGCAATAAGTTTTTTGAAGTCTAGTCCATTTTCATTGTATAGAGCGTAGTTTCCTTCTTTTTTGTCCCATTCAGCTAGAGCGTAAACTTTTCCGCCTTGTCTTTCAATGTTTTTAACTGTGAAAGATCCAACATTACCGAATCCTTGAACTGCAATTTTAGCTTTTGAGAAGTCAATTCCTTCACGCTTAGCAGCTTCTCTAGTTACTACAGCAACACCAAAACCTGTTGCTTCGTTTCTTCCTTCAGATCCGCCAAGTCCAACTGGTTTACCAGTTAACATTCCGATATCTTGTCTGTCTCCGTTAACTTTGATCCATTCATCAAGGAACCAAGCCATGATTTGTCCATTAGTGTTAACGTCTGGTGCTGGAATATCAATTCTTTCACCAAGATATTTGTAAAGTCCTCTTATCCAACCTCTTGAAAGTTGTTCTAATTCTCTATCAGATAGTTCAGATGGATCTACACAAATACCACCTTTTCCTCCACCGTATGGAAGACCAAGTGCTCCACCTTTGAAAGTCATCCAAAGAGAAAGAGCTTTAACTTCATCAAGGTTTACATTTGGATGGAATCTAACTCCGCCCTTAGAAGGACCAACTGCTGATGAGTGAGCTGATCTCCAACCTTTGAAAACTTTTACTGAACCGTCATCCATTTTTACTGGAATAGAAATTTCAATAACTCTTTCAGGTTCTTTTAGAAGTTCATAAACTGCTGGGTCGCAACCTAGCTTGTCACATGCAGCCTTAACTTTTTGTTGAGCTGCTACTAACGGATTTAAAGTATCTGTCATTTTTTACACTCTCCTTTATGTATATTCATGATAACCATTTCTTACAGTCATAATTATATCAAATAGAAATATTAAGTTCAAGTTGTGGAATTAACTTTAACGAATTGTTTATATTTGTACTTATAGCTTTAATTTTTAATTTTTTTTGGCAAATAATAATTCAAATCGTAAACAATGGTAAAAATTTTTTTCTTTTGATTCTATCACCACAAGCTACTTCTTATTTCCATTTATGTGAATTATTTTAGCACTTTTTTAGGTAATCATTTTCATTAAATTCAAGTAAATTTTTTAAAAGAAATTCCCTATACAATAAATTTTTTAAAATTTTTTTAAAGTTTTTATTTTAATTTTTACTTATAATTCTTCTGCGTTTAGTGTATCATAGCTTATGAGGTGATTTTATGAACTCAAATACATTGAGTTTAAGAAAATGGATTTTTTCAAAGACCTTTCAAAGAAAACTTCTGTCAGTAATTGTCTGCACTTTAATAGTTTCCTTTTCCATTGTTTACATAATAAAACCAAATTTATTGATATCAGGTGGCTTGACTGGTCTAAGTATTTTGACATCAAATGTCACAGGCATAAGTCTTCCCCTCTTAATATTTATACTTAATATACCTACATCTGTTTTGAGCTTTTTCTTTTTAGATAGGGATTTTACATTTTTCTCTACTCTATCGATTTTGCTCCTATCTATCTTTGCATCCTTTTACCAAAAAATCTTGCCAGGTTTTTATCTCACAAAGGAACCCATCCTTGCCTGCATCTTTGGTGGTCTCTTAAATGGTATAGGCATGGGCATCGCCTTTCGTAACGGAACATCAACGGGAGGTCTTGACATAGTGGCGGCAATTCTTAAAAAGAAATTTAACATCACTATAGGCAGTGTCCTCATGGGCATCAACTTTATTATCGTAAGTTCCCTTGGCTATTTCTTTTCCATAGACAAGGTCCTCTTCACTTTAATCTTGATGTTTATAAACTACAATGTTGTAGATAAAATTCAACTTGGTGTTGGCAAGCAAAAGCAAGTCCTCGCCATTTCTGAAAAAAACGAAGAGATTGCAAGAGAAATTTACAAGGAAGTTCACAGAGGCGCAACTTACATCAAGGGCGTAACTTCTTACAAAAAGAAGGATGTCTACATCTTATATGTTGTATGCTCTTCCAAGCAACTTGTTAAGATTAGACAAATTATAAAGGAGATCGACCCCGATGCTTTTGTCTCTGTCTCTGACACTTCAGAAATTTTGGGCAACGGCTTTAAGGAGCTTTCAGTTTAAGCTATATTCAATTTAAAATTCATTTTTCGTGCAAAAAACCACGGGCTTTGTAAATCAAAACTCGTGGTTTTATTTATTGTATCATTTGTCTTGCAGCCAGATAAATTATAATTAAGCTCCAATCGTAAATTATGTGAATGATATAAGTGACACTTAAATTTTTTGAAAGGACATAGGATAGGGATAGGCCCGTCCTTATTATTGAAATTATAAGGACTGCTTGCAAGAGATTAAAGTCATAGGTTGAAAGGTGCATTGCCCCAAAGATTACAGAAGAAAGAAGAAGGGCAAAAATTGTCTTTAAAATATTATTTTCCGTCTTCATTTTATTTATGACAAACAAAAAGGGAATAATAAAAATTATTTCTTCTGCAATAAATTGAATTGTGGTTGAGACAAAAAAGCTCTTGAAATTATCTGGCGTTAGCACATCAAATATTGGGTTAGTTGCACCCTCTATGCCAAGATTTGTGACGACAATAGATGAAATTACAACAGCCACAATGGAAAATCCAAGTCCAATAATTATATAAAGTATGTCCTTCATCTTTAATGGCAAAAATATTTTTTTGATGAATTTTTTGTCCACCACTAAAAGTGAAAGTAGACATAAAATACTTATGGCAAGGGCGTAGATAATTTCATTTTTTACCTTTAGTGCGTAAAATAAAAAGCTAACTCCATAAAAGGATCCAATGGCTAAGACAAGGGCGAGGATCCATCGCCAGGTCTTAGCTTCTATCTTTGGGTAGTGTCTTTTCATTTAGCACCAAACTCGATTAAGCCCTTATCTGTCAAAAGATAAGATAATTTTTTGTCGTAATCTTCATGAGGGACTTCTTCCACAATTTGATCAGAATAGCCAATGCCCATTCTTATAGTGTCCACTTTGGCAAAAAATTTGTCATAGTAGCCTCCGCCGTAGCCAAGTCTGTAACCCTCGCTGTCAAAGGCAAGGCCTGGCGTAATAGTTAGGTCTACATCAAGGACTTCTTCACCAGACTTTGGTTCAAGGATGCCCATTTTATTTGGCTCTAAGTCTTCTATTCCCCTTACTTCAACGGCAATCATGTCCTTGCCCTTTACCAGTGGCACCAAAAGTTTTTTGCCATCCTTAATTATGTCCTCAATGATTTTTTTGGTATCAACTTCACTTTTATAGGAAATAAAAACAAAAACAGACTTTGCATTTTTATAAATTTCTAAATTTTTAAGATTTTCCCTAATTATTTTATTTTTTTCATCTCTATCTTGAATTTCTGCTCTAACTTTTGTATATTTTTTCCTTACTTCTCTTTTATCCATTTAAATCTCCTTGTTCTCGCAAATTTCTCTGTAGTCGCAATTGTCGCAAGTGCTAGTGGAAGTATAATCCCCTGCTCTTATGCTATTGGTCATTCTTCTTATTTCCTTTTCCACATTTTCTAAAAGAAGGGACAAGTCTTCCTCAGTAAAATAATTTCTCTTCTTGTCGTCTCTTGGCAATAGGTCAGAATTTTTTATGACAGTGGAAATCTCTCCCCTCTTCACAGAACCATAAGTGGCACTTGCTATTTTCTTACCCAGATTTTTTCTCGCTATAGCATAAAGTGGCATTTGAAAAGATTTTAAATCTAGAATTTCCTGTTTCGTCCTGCCCTTGGACCTCTTGTAGTCAATTAAAATCTCCTGGTCTCCCAGGGCATCAATCCTGTCGATTCTGCCCTTTACCCTTAGTCCACTGACATCTGTTACAAAACCCTCTTCAAAGTATTTTGGAACAAAGCCATATTTTTTTTGCTCTTCCAAGTCCTTTTCAAGGTAATTCTTTAAGATGTTAAAGGAATTTATTACAGAAATTTTTTCTAGGAAGGACAAATTTTCATAGTCCCCCAAATTTTCTTCCTCTAGAATCAATTCTTTGAGAACTTCAACATTTAAATCTCTTTCCCTCTTAAAATATTTCTCCAAAATGTGGTGGAACTTGTCCCCTTCATTTAAATAATATTTTTCCTCATATTCTTTTTCCAATCTTTCAATTTTGTAAACTCTCTCAAAGAGAAATCTCCTTGGGCAGTCCTTTAAAATGTCAAAATCTGTTACAGAATAATTTCTCTCCTTAATTTTTTTGTTGATGCCAATTAATTCAGCGGCAGAAACCTTGTAGTCTAGTTCTTGACTTTCATAGTCCAGGTCAAGTTTTGATGTGGCATAAATTTTCTCCTGATCTTGAATTTTTAAGTCCAAGTCGTAAATCAAGGTGTTTAAAAGCTTTGAAAGTCCCTTGTCCTTGTCCTCTATTAAAATAAAAATTTCCTCTGATGAAAGCAAATCGTAGATTAGATAGATGTAATCCCTCTGGAAATTCTCCCTTATGAGTCCAATTCTCTCCATGTCCTTTTCTGTTTCCCTATTGTAAAGGAAGTTGTTCTTATTTTTTCTCTCAAAATTTTTGTCAAAGCCAATTAAAATTAAATTTTTAAAGTCCCTATAATAGTTTGCAGCATAAGATGCAATTTCTATTGCCTCTAGGTTTTGAACCTCATCAAGCTTTGACTTTTCAAGGTATTTTTTCGTGATTAAGACAAATTCAAAAAGTGAAATCTCCTTATAAAGTGAGGAGAGATTTTTCATCTTCAAAAAATTTTCTTCCATTTTGTCAAGAAATCTCAGGTCACGAAGTGCCAAAGTCTCTGGATTTTTTTCTACCTCTTCCCTTATTTTTTCTCGACCACCCTCTAAATAATTTTCAAAAAATTCCATGTAATAATCTAAAGTCCCAAGGTCATCTATTTTTTCTTTTTGTAAAAAGTCCACGCCAGCAAAAAAATTCTCTGGAGAATCTGTATTTACTTCAAGGTTTTTTACTTTTGAAAAGTCTATGTCAGATAAATTCTTAAAATCATAGGTCATCAGTGCCTTTTCCAGTGAAATTTCGTCTACATCCAGAGGAAAATACATGAGTCTCACTCTTTTTAGGGTGTTTTCCTTGTTTTTATTTAAAAAATAGTCCATGAAGACCAAAAATTCACTTTCAAGAAGAGATTTTTCACTACTTTTTACATTAAATTCAAGGCCTTCAAGAATTTCCCTAGCTTTTATCTTTTCAGCAAGACTTTTTGATCCACTTAAGATGCCAAGGTCTTGGACCTCCTTGTCCCTTAACAAGAGTTTTAGCTGAGAAAAAAATAAATTGTAAAAATCCTTATCTGATGAAATAATTTTTATATCCTTGCCCCTTAAGTCTTCTTTGTAGTCCAAAAATTCTGACTCTTCCAAGACAAAGCCAAGGCCCTCTAGGCTCCTTATAGTGGATGAAATCAAATCAGATTTTATAAAATTAAAGGGCAGGTCAAGATAAATATTTTTGTCTGGAAGGTCAGCAAGTTTTTTTATAATTTCCTCTTCATTTTTTCTAAATTCCAAAAAGCCAGAGATAATTATGCTGTCGTAGGCACTCTTTTCCAGAGAAGAATCCTTTAGCCTTCCATAAAGGTCGTAGCCCCTTTCATCAAAATATGCCTTATAAAGCTGGAAAACTTTAGAAAGCCCCTTAAAAATTTCTCCATCAATCTCTAAAATGTCTTCACAAGACAAATTATTTTCGCAGATGTCGTCAAAAAAATCTAAAATAATATCCACAGTCTCAGGAAAAATTTCCATGTCAAGAAAATTATCTTTTAAAATTTTTGATAGGATGATGTATTTTAAAACAGAGTCAGGCCTCTTTCTCCTATTCTTTTTGCCAATGCCGTCAAAAGTTTCGAAGTCTGTTTTTGTTACGTCAATGCCCCTTCTCAGCATGTCCCTTATGTAAAAATTTATGGCAGACTGAGATGGCAAGATGACAAGAGTCTTCTCGCCCTTTAAATTTTCAAAATTTAATTTTTCCCTTGGGTTTCTAAAAATTATTTTTTTCATTTAACAAATCACCTAAATTTATGCCAAAAATTTCTTCAGCTATATTTGTCATCTTTTCTCCTGGTAGATAAATAAATTTTTTGCCCTTGACATTTTCAAGCCCATCACACTCAAAAACTATAGAATAATTGTGGAGGAATTGACTGTCCAGTCCCTTTTCCCTAAAAATTTTATTGACCCCTTCATGACCATACTTTCTGTCGCCAATGATGAAGAGGTTTTTTTCCTTTAGGGATGCCCTAATTTGGTGGGTCCTTCCCGTTATTAAGTCCACAGCAAGTAGGGAGTAGTCCCCCTTATTTTTTAAGAGGTGAAATTTTGTGATAGACCTCTTGCCCTCATCTTCCTTTGATTTTTTCATGACATTATTTGCAGTTTTCACTAAATTTATGTCCACATCAAAATCTTTTTTCACCCTGCCAGAGACAAGAGTCACATAATATTTTTTAATCTGACGACTTTTTATGGCTTCATTTAAAATTTGCAGTGCCTTTAAATTTTTTGCCCCAATTAAAATCCCAGAAGTGTTTCTGTCAAGCCTATTGACAAAGGCAGGTCTAAAGGATTTTTCCAGCCTTGGACTGTAGTCCCCCTTGGCTATTAAATAGTCCACCATCCTGTCTAGGGCATTGTCCTGGTAAGCCTTGCTGTCGTTGTGAGTGAGCATGTTAACTGGTTTTTTTACCAAAATAATATCATCGTCTTCGTACAAAATATCTGGCAGCTTAGAATTTTTTGACTTCTTAATATCTTTTTTGAATTTATTAATTGTCTCCTCTGACAAAAATAATTTAATTTCATCTCCCTCAGACAAAATATCTTCAGGCTTTGCCTTTTTCCCATTTAGGACAATATTTTTCTTCCTCAAATTTTTATATATGAAGGACAGTGGCGCCTTCTCAAAATAAATTTTTAAGAACCTGTCCAGCCTTCTACCCTGGTCATTTTTATTTACAATAATTTCTCGCATAAGATCTCCAAACTTTTCATTTTTTAACTTTACTGATATAATTATATCAAAACAAGTTGAAAAGAGGTTTATTTTGAAAAATATTAACAGAGGCAAACTCTTTTTTATTAAATTTTTGCAAGTTTTCTTGTCAATATTATTTTTCCTCTTCTTGGTTTTCGTAATCAAGTGGAGAATGGATTGTCTTTATGTCAATTCAATTTCCCACCGCAATGTAAGCATTGGTATAGGCGACGAGCTTTCTAAGACTACTAACGAAATTTTAGTTGCCACTGGTCTTAGAGAAGAAGAATTCGTAAAACCAATTGTTGTAATTGACAATGAAGAAGAAAAAGAAGAGACAGCAGAAGATATGGCTACAAGTAAAATAACAATTCCTGAAGGCACAAATGCCGACGGACTTGGCAAAATTTTAATGGAAAATGGGCTAATAAAAGATTTAAATGCCTACAAGGCACTAATTGACGATATGCAAATTGGAGATAAAATTGTACCTGGCACTTACGACCTTAGCAAGGAACTAACTGTGCGTGAAGTCCTAGCCATAGTTTCAAACACAAGTCTTCAATCATACAAGGTAAACATTGCTGAAGGCGCAAGTCCAGCTGACCTTGCCAACACCCTAATGGAAATTGGCGTAATTAAATCGCCTGATGACTTTATAGCTACCTGCAATAATCTTGGAGTGACAAAATTTGCTCCAGGAAGTCACGAAATACTCATGCCATCAAAGGTGGCAAATATAATTAAATCATTGGAAGCAAAATAATCTGTGGGAAACCGCAGATTTTTTTTGAAAAATTTTATTCCTGGCTCTAGTCCATGGATATTATAAGCATTTTGTGATATATTTTAAAAAAGAATGGAGGATATTATGCACAAAAATAGAATTGATAGACTAATAAAAAAAATGGAAGAAAATAATTTGGCTCACATGATCATAAGCGATCCCTATGCAATTTTTTATCTACTTGATAGAAAAATTGAGCCAGGCGAAAGAGCCCTTGCCCTTTACCTTCACAGAGATGGTGACCTAAAACTTTTGATAAACGAACTCTTCCCACAAGATGGCGAAGTTGGCGTAGACCTAATTTGGTACAACGATGTGGAAGATGGCATTGAAAAGTTGTCAAAATACATCAAGGAAGATGAAGTCATTGGCATTGACAAATTTTGGTCTGCAAAATTTTTGCTTCGCCTTCAAGAAATTTTCCCTGACAAAAAATATATAAACGGGTCAGATATAGTTGACGCAGTAAGACGAGTTAAGGACGAAGAAGAAAAACAGCTTATGCGTGAATCTTCCGCCATAAACGACAAGGTCATGGAAGAACTCATCCCTTGGGTTGTCAAGGGACTAAATGAAAAAGAACTTAGCGCCAAGCTAAAAGAAATCTACAAGGCTCATGCCGTTGAAGAAGTTTCCTTTGAACCAATTACAGCCTACGGAAGATCAGCTGCTGACCCTCACCACTCCACAGACGACACTTGTGGAAAGCTTGGCGACTGCGTAGTCCTTGACATTGGCGGAATGTATAAAAATTACGCATCAGACATGACTCGCACAGTTTTCATTGGTGAAGTAAGCGACAGGGCTCGTGAAATTTATGAAATCGTAAAGGAAGCCAACCTTCGCGGCATAAAAGCTGCAAGACCTGGCAACAAGATGTCTGATGTAGATAAGGCGGCAAGGTCCTACATCGAAGAAAAGGGATACGGCAAATACTTCACTCACAGAACGGGCCACTCCATTGGGCTTGAAACACACGAAGCAGGCGATGTATCATCAGTAAACGACAGCATCATAGAAGTTGGACAAATCTTTTCAGTTGAGCCAGGCATTTATCTCTTAGATGAAGGCATTGGCGTCCGCATAGAAGACCTTGTCCTAATAACAGAAGATGGCTGCGAAGTATTAAACCATGTATCAAAGGACTTAAAAGTAGTTCCTGTAGAATAAAATTTCTTATCCCATTAATAGGTCTCCTATTAGTGGGATATTTTTTACAAATTGCAAAAATTTTTTCAAGCTTATAAAAATTTTCTAGTATATCCATGACTTTGTAATTTTTTGTCTTATACTATACAATATTACTTATTCACAAGAGGAATTTTTACAAAATGAATTTAAATTAATGGAATGATAAAAGTGAAAGATAAAGAAATTACAAATATCGAAAAAAATTTAATGACTGAAGGAAGCATCTGGAAGACAATTCTCATCTTCTCCATACCCCTAATCCTTGGCAACCTTCTTCAACAGACCTACAACACCATTGACTCCATGATAGTTGGAAACTTCGTAGGAAGTAATGCCTTGGCGGCAGTTGGATCAAGCACAGCCCTTATAAACCTACTCATATCCTTTGCCCAGGGCATAGCTGTTGGCTCTGGCATAATTCTTGCCCAATCCCTTGGCTCTAATCAAAGAAAGGATGTTAGAGTATCCATCCACACTTCCCTGGCCCTTGCCCTAGTTCTTGGCATCTCCATTTCCATCTTGGGATACATCTTTGCCCCCTGGTTTTTGGAAAAGATGCAGACGCCAAGTGAAGTCATGCCCGAGTCTATCGAATATCTAAGAGTTTTTTCTCTGGGTCTAGTCTTTAATGTCATCTACAACATGGAGGCTGGCATCTTAAATGCTGTGGGAAATTCAAAACGCTCCCTTCTATACCTTTTCATTGCATCAGCTACCAATGTAGTCCTAGATTTTTTATGCATCAAAAATTTTGCCATGGGCGTAAAAGGTGCAGCCATTGCCACAAACATCAGCCAATTTATTTCTGCCCTATTGGCACTTTTATTTTTGCTCCGAGTTCCTGAAATCTATAAAGTTCGCTTGAATAAAATAAAAATTCAGGCTGACATGGCACTTCGCATAATAAAAGTTGGCATACCAACAGCAATTCAAGGGGCAGTAATATCTCTATCCAATGTAATAATGCAGTCTAGCGTCAATGCCTTTGGGCCCATGCCCATGGCAGGCTTCGGCGCCTTTGTAAAGATTGACGGCTTTAACATCTTGCCCGTCCTAAGCCTAAGCCTTGCCATAACAACCTTCGCTGGGCAAAACTACGGGGCAGGCAAAATTGACAGGGTGAAGAAGGGAATGTGGACTACCCTTCTTATGACTATCATCTACACAATAATTTCTGGCACCATGCTTTACAAATTTGCACCAAGGGTCATTGCCCTCTTCACTCAGGAGCCTGATGTAATTGCAGCAGGAGTTCTCGCCACGAAATTTTTCTGTCCCTTCTACTTTCTCCTTGCCATCCTCCACTCCCTGGCAGGCACAGTGAGGGGCACTGGAAGGACAGTGCCACCAATGATAATAATGCTCTTGTCCCTTTGCCTCTTTAGGATTCTCGCCGCAAAATTTGTAATTCCACATTACATGGCAATAGAGAATGTCTACCTTCTCTATCCCATCTCCTGGACTCTAGGCGCAGTCCTCATGATTGCCTACACCCTAAAGGCAGATTGGACAAAATAAATTATAAAAGGCAATAAAAAAACATTGTTTGAAATTTATCTTCAAGCAATGTTTTTCTTTTTGCAAATATTTATTTATTTTCCTTGAAACCTTCGTAAAGATTTCCTTCTTCTTCGTCAATATACTTTTGTGCATTCATGGCAGCAACTGCACCGTCACCAGCTGCGTTGACAACTTGGCGAACAGTCTTCTTTCTTATATCTCCTGCTGCAAAAACTCCTGGCACATTTGTCCTCATCTCTTCGTCAGTCTTGATGTAGCCATCATCTGTTAAGTCTACCTTACCCTTAAACATATCAGTCTTAGGAACATAGCCGATAAAGACAAAGATGCCGAAAGGATCGTCAGCCTTAATTGACCTTTCCTCGCCAGTCTTAGTGTCCTTTAAAATCATTTCATTGACAATCTTGTCGCCCTTGATTTCCTTTACAGTTGTGTTCCAAATAAAATCAATCTTGTCGTTCTTAAAGGCCTTTTCTTGAAGGACCTTTGAAGCCCTAAGCTCGTCTCTTCTGTGAATGATGTAAACTTTCTTGGCAAAATTTGTTATGAAAATTGCCTCTTGAACAGCAGAGTCGCCCCCGCCCACAACATAAACAGTTTCATCTTCATAGAAGGCAGCATCACAAGTTGAGCAGTAGCTTACGCCACGACCCTTGTATTCTTTTTCACCAGGCGCACCAATTTCTCTTGGAGAAGCACCAGTGGCAATGATGACTGCCTTGGCTTCGTAAGAATCAACATGACCCTTGATCTTTTTGACCTTGCCTTCAAGTTCAATGTCTTCCACTTCGTCCATGACAATTTCTGCCCCAAACTTTTTCGCTTGGTCAGCCATTCTCTTTCCTAGTTCAACGCCATCAATGGCATCAATCCCAGGATAATTTTCAACATTAGTAGTCTCAGCGATTTGTCCGCCTTCGATTCCCTTTTCTATAATTAAAGTTTTCTTTTTACTTCTAGCCGCATAAAGACCTGCAGATAAACCAGCAGGACCTCCACCAATTATAATAATATCGTACATTCAATCCCTCCAATATAAATATTATACCCAAAAAAATTTTTTTGTATATAATAGAAAGAGGTGATTAAATGGAATTAAAAATGAACTTATCAAGCACATACTTTTTGACAATAAATATCTTGCTCATAGTCTTGTCCCTCTTCATGGCATATCTTTTAGCCAAGAAAAAAGAAGGCCCAGCAAAAGATAGAAATCTAAACCTAAAATATTACGAGAAAGGTTACCTCTACAAGGGTCCAAACTTTATCTACAACACAATAATAGCCATGATAGTAAAAGTTATTGGCGAGGGTCATGTAGAAATTGAAAAAAATTTTTACACTACAAAATCTGGCGAAGAAAAAATTTCCTTCAAGCTTAAAAATTTAAGAGAAGATGGACTAGACCCTGGAGAGAAAAAACTTTTTGACACCCTCTTTTCCTTTGGCGAGGGAGAAATTTCAACTCGAACTTTGGATAAAATGAGAAGGCGAGAGCCCGACAACTATAACAAAAAATTCAACGACTTTATATATTACTTGGAAGAAAAAATGGTGGCAAAAAAACTTTTTACTAGAGAAAAAAAGACCCTTAAAATCCTATTGTCCTTTGTAGTCTTTTCCCTCTTATTTTTCGTGGGCATAGTCACAGTCTACAACGAAAAATTCTTTGGCATAATAAGCATAGTCTTGGCTCTAGTCTTTTACGCAAGGCTCATAACGACCTTCTCAAAGATGACAGAGCTTGGCAACAAAAAATATAGAGAATTAGAAAAAGTAGAAGAAGAACTACTTAAGGGTTTGGGAGATGAAGAAGAAGACTTTCTCCTTGCCATTGCCTTTGGACTAAAGGCAGAAAACATAAGGGCGATTTATGAAAATATAATCGTGAAGGATCCAGAAATAAGGGATTGGCAAATCTTTTTCGAAAAAGATTTTTATAAAAACTTTAAAGTTGCCCTAGTGGGAGATCATTTGTTAGTTAGGAACTAAAGGAAAAATAAAAAAAGCTTCGCTTTTAAATTCTTTTTAAGGAGGGGGCATAGGGGGCGGCAATGCCCCCTCTACCCCCTCCTTTGACCTCCCCCACACCCCTGTGCCCTGGATCAACAAGTATAAAGCTTCGCTTTAAGATCAGATTAAAAAATTTTTTCTTTATAAAATATATTTCTATTATTAAATTTCTTTTTTTATTATTGGAGGGGCTTAGGGGCGTCTTAATGCCCCTTGCCCCTCCAAACCTCCCCTTTCACCCCACGCACTGGAAGTCCAAAAAAATCGGTCATGCTAAATTTTCAAAACTCGCTCTTCGAGCTCAAACAGTTGAAAATTTTTAACGCATAACCGATTTTTTTGCTTATCTTATACACTCTCATTAGTCTACTGTTCTGGCTAAAGATGTTTTCTTTAAAAATTAATTAAAAGTTTGCATCAGATAAAAGTCTTGTGGAAAAAAATTAGCTTTGCAAGAGTGCCCAGCTTGTTGTTATAGATGTAAGGCAGTTATCTTTGCCAATATGCCGTAGAAGCCATAAGGCAGTAAGCAAAAAGTTCGAAGGCGTTAAAAAATTTTGCTGTTTGAGAGAGCGAAGCGAACGAGTTGACATGACCTAACCCAATTTGCGAAGCAAATTGATGGTAGGTCAGTTCGCAAATTGTTGCTTGCAACAATTTACGCTTCCTATTTCTTTTTAGCCGTAGAACTTTTTGCTTAGCCGTGGGTCGAGGCCCCTGCCAGGGCACGGGGGTGTGGGAGAGGTTATAGGAGGGGGTAGAGGGGGCATTGCCGCCCCCTATGCCCCCTCCTTAAAAACAATTTAAAGCGTAGCTTTAGAAAAATTTTATATTAAAAATAAAACTCAAATAGAAAAAAATTTTTTCTGCTTTTTTAAAAGCCTTTTTTTACAATAAAAAAAAAGGCTTGCGCCCCACATATGTACCTTATTATTAATAATAATAAAAATTAAATTTAATTTAAAACCAATAAACTTACTTTTTAAAATCCTCAATAGCATTACTTAGCTCTACTATTACTTCCCTTAGCTCCTCCATCTTTTTCTCCAACCTCACCAAAAGGTAGCAAGAAATTGCAATGGGAAAGCCAATGTTTGAAATATTAGACAACAAATCTTCCATAATCAAAGCGCCCCTTCAGTTCTAGTAATAATAGTAGCGCCGTTAAAAGTCTTGATGTGACCCATTTTGCCATTGACAAGATTGTTGTTAGTGATAGTGCCGGCAACAGCCTCTGCATCAGCTCTTTCGACATTCTCTCTAGGGTTTACAATATTAAGACTCCAAGGATTACCACCCTCATCAACAAAACTCATTCTAAGTGTTTTACTTTCTTTCATACTCATATCTCCTTTCATAAATAACATAAAACTAAGAGCCATCTTAGGCTTGCTCTTCAAAAACTTCTTCAGTAATCTTAGAAGAAGAAGCAAGACTGCCATCAACTAAAGACTTGATGCCCTTGGACAAAGCATAAAGAGAATCATTAGTCGCATTGTTATCAATGTTTCTAACAGTGATGTTTCTCTTCTTAGTTTTGCCATCAGGACTTGTACTAGAAGTAACAGTCTTTAGCATGATCTTCTTATCATTAACATTAACTGCCATTATTTTCACCTCCTACTATATATATAGAAAAAAAAGCCAAAAGTTACTATGGAAAAATGAAAAAAATTTAAAAATTATAAACTTTCCTTAAACTTCCACCAAGCCCCCCAGTTGTTGGCGCTCATAGAGTGAGGACAAAGCTTGTGTGACGCATCAAAATGACGGACAACTCTCTTAAGAGGAATATTGTAAAAATCCATGAGAAAGCGAATGACAACTCGTGCATTCTCTAGCGCCTTATCATAATCACCGTCACTGTTTACGCAGATCTCCACACCAATAGAATTAGAATTAGTGATGCCATACCTGCCATGGCCGTCGCCGCAGTGCCAAGAAGCATTAACAGTCTCAACAGTCTCCACTATCCTCTTGTCATCCACAAAATAATGAGCAGAAGCCTTTCTGTTGCCCCCATTAAAATACCTATAATGAGCAAGAGCATCAGCACCGGCTCTAGGATTGCCTGTGTCGTGAACAACGATAAAAGTAGGTCTTACCATACCCTCTCTCTTAGAAAAATTAAACTTAATAAGTCTCTTCTCAATTAACATAAAATCACCTCCTCACCTATAGTGACAAGAAATATATTGCCTCATATTATTAATAGCATTGACCTTAAGATTAATGACAGTCCTCTTAGAAATGCCAAGGAAATCAGCAATCTCCGAAAGACCAAGCCTTTCATAAAAAAATAACCTGACAACAGTCTCCTGCCTTGGAGTGAGAGAATCAATAGCATCCTTTAACATCGCCAGCCTCTCACCCTCCAAAAAGTCTCCCTCAATATCCACCCCAGCATCAAGACTATCAAAGATGCCAAGACTTTCCTCATCATCAGAAGGACTATCGTGAATATCACTATTCACATCCCTTAAATACTTGTAAGTGTTCATATAAAAAAACTTCAAATACGACTTGACATATTTTAGGAAAGATCTCTTGTTGTCGAAGTCCTCAATGCAGGATAAAACCATTGCCCTCCCGTCAGAATAGAGGTCCTCGTATTCACTTGGAATGTGGCAATATTTGTTAATAGATGAGCGAATAAGGGGGTCCAGCATATCAAGAAGCTTTACCTTTGACCTCTCCTCACCTACTAGGGCAGACCTCAAAACTCTGTTAAAATCTTTATAATCATTCATCATAGAAGCCTCCTCTTTTTAATCTATGAGATAATTATAAAACTTTTGTTTATATTTGTCAAACATAAGTTTAAATTTATTTTCTTAATCAAGAAAAAAAATAAAGAAGCTTTTTTGAAAAGCTTCAAGTAAAAAGTTTTTATTTCAAAGCCTGCGCCTTTAAGGCTAAAAAAATAGGATTTTTTCTTTTTGAATTTATTTTTTTATTTTTTTTTATTTATTTTTTATTTAAGGAGGGGGCATAGGGGGCGGCAATGCCCCCTCTACCCCCTCCTTTGACCTCCCCCACACCCCCGTGCCCTGGCAGGGGCCTCGACCCTCAGCTACGCAAAAAGTTCTACGGCTAAAATTTTGAACTCGCTCATTTCATTCGCTCAAACAGCAAAATTTTTTAACGCCTCCGAACTTTTTGCTTACTGCCTTACAGCTTCTACTGTTTATTATCAAAGATTGATTCCTTACCACACATCAACAAGCTGGACATTGTTGCCAAGTTTATTTTTGAAGATAAAATTAAAACTCGATAACTTTTTGAAAGTTGTTGCTAAGTTTATTCTGGCGAATAAATTTTTTTCTTGAAGAGAGCTTAATCGTAGCCTTAAAAGTTTTCGGATACTTGTAACGAGGATTCTTTGTAAAGGTAAAACCATACTGTAGTCTTTTAAAACCCCGTAAAGCAAGACAGCCGTTAAAAAATTCAACTGTGAATGAGCGATTGATATTTGCGAAGCAAATTCAGTCGCTCAACCGACGAACCCTAACAACGAAAAGGAGCGAAGCGAACTTTGAGTTGATTAGGTTCGCGCGACGGTCGCGATAAAAAAATAGAGTTAGTCAAATAACTAACTCCAGTTAATAAAAAATTTTCAGTTTTAAAAGTTTGAGCGACCTAGTTTTGAATTTTAGGCTGGCTGCTGCTCGGGGTTGTTGGCAAAGGCCCCTGCCAGGGCGTGGGGTTCAAAGGGGGTGGTTTAAGGAGGGGGAAAAGGGGCCTCGCAATGCCCCTTAACCCCCTCCTTATAAGTGCATAAAGCCGCGAGGCTTTAAAATAAAATTCTTAATTTTTTCTTATAAAGAAAAAAGAAGCCTAATCTGCTTCTTTCTTAACTCGTGTCCAAACTTCTCTAAATATTTTTGTAAATTCTTCTGAAACTTCTTCTCTTAAAAGAGAAATTTCTTTTGGCAACTCATTTTCATCTATGTCATTGTCTTTGTTTTTATCTTTAACTTCTGCTGTTAATATATTTTCCAGTTCCTCATTTTTTATAAGATCTATTAATTTTTTCCTTTCACTTTCATCCTTTATTTTTAATAAAAGTTCATCTTCATCTCCAGGAAGAGCCAGAAGTTCTAGCTTTATGTCTTCTGTTAGAGCTAGGCTAAGGGTAATTTTGTCAAGTTCTCCAAGGACAAGACTATTGTAGATTTTTATGGTATTATAAGCGACCTTATCATTTTCGTGGTTTATGTTAAAGATAATTTCATAATAAAGTTTATTTATCTTATCTCTATCAAGATACATAAGATAATTAGGTTTTGTAAGCACCAGGTATTCTGAAAGATTGTCCTGCATCTTATGTAACCAATTTATTCTCTCTTTAGTGACAATTTCCTTGTACTTTTCCCTTTTGTTGTAAGAAAATCCTGCAAAAACACCAGCTACAGCTATAAGAGCAGAAAGGACTTTAGCTACAAGATCAGAACTAAGTGCCTTGTAGTGAAGTATTAAAAGAAATAAAATAACAAGAATCAAAAGATTAAAAAAGCAAATTTTTATCAATCTATGTAAAATTTTTTCTTCAGATGATAGATTTTTATCAAAAGTTTTTTTATTCATAATAACTTTATCTTTACTATCTTTTTTCTTATCGCACATACTACCACCTCCTGCCCTAATTTTACCAGAAAAAAACTTTTATGTAAAAAGAAAAACCCGAGGTTTCCCTCGAGTTTTATCTTTAAAGTTTAACTAAACTTATTTTGTTTTAACAGCCATATTGAAAGTTGCAATAGCTTTATTTAAATCAGTGTTAGCTTTTTCTACATCTGCTTTAACATCTTTTTTAGCTGCTTCTTTAGCAGTTTCAATAGCTGCATTTAGTGCAGTAAAATCTGCTTGTTTTGCATATCTTTCTTTAGCTTGTAAATCAGCACCGTCTTCTGATACTTTAACGCCTTCTTTAGCTTTTCCAGCTGCAGTGATAGTAGCGTTTAGAACTTCTTTAGCTTCAGCTAAAGCTTTAGCTTCAGCTTGTTTAGTTTCTTCAGCTTTAATAGCATTTTTTAAAGCTTCAATATCTGCTTTTGGTGCATTATATTTTGCGTCTGTCCAAAGAATTTTTTGTCCAGCGCTCATTGAATCTTCTAAGCTTTTAATTTCAGCTTCAAGAGCTTTTGCATTCTTTAGATTGTTTTCGTTAACAATTCTAAAGTTTTTAGCTGCAAGATTAGCTTTTTCAACTAATAATTCAATGTTATCTTTTTCAGCTGTGTAAAGAATAGCTGCGCCAGTTTCATTGTCGTGGAAGTTAACTGCATAGTGTTGTCCGTGTGCGTTAACAGATTCAAATACTTTGAAGTCTACTCTTCTTGTTGGGTAAGCTCTGAACCAAGCGTCAAGTGCTTTAGCTACATCGTTAGCTACGCTGTAAGTTGCATATCCGCTTGCATCAGCTGCATCAAAGATATTGTAGTCAACTCTTACAGTAACTGTAGGGTTAACAGTGTCAATACCTTGGATAGAAATAATTCTACCAACTTCTTGAGACTTGTCAGCTGCAGGAATTACATTTACAAGTGATCCTTCAAGCTTAGTATCTTTTCCAAGAAGTGAAATGATTTCAGCAGTGTTGTTCGCTGCTTGTGCGTAAACTTGAGATTTTCCGAAGTCTTCTACTCTAAATTGAAGAGTATTGCCAACTTCAACTTTACCATATCTCTTAGCTGAGAAGATGTCTGCGTCTCTAAGATCAAGCATTGATCTTTCGCCGTTTTTATCTTCAACGTAGATAACTTTTCCGTCTTCTCTTACGTCAGTAATTCTAACGATTGGGAATACAGAAGTCTTAGAGTGGTCAATTAGTGTTGCATAGAAAGATCCAGTTCTAACTGTATCTAATTCGATAACATCAAGTTTGTCACCATATTCTAGTGGGAATCTTGAAGTATCATATACGTTATCTCTGTCAACTAGAGTACCGTCAGTCTTTTCTAAAGTAGTCATAAACTTAGAAGAAGATGTTTCGATTACTCTGTATTTTTCGCCACTAGCTGATTTGTTTACAAAGTTGAATACTACAACTTTTGCAGTGTGTCTATCAGCTGTGTCAATTCGGATTGCTCCGTAGTTTCTAGTGATTCCATCAGTGTCAAATCCAGCGTATACGCCAGCGATCTTGTAGTTATTGTAGTTATGGAAACCAATAAGTGCAAGTGCTTCGTTTACGTTAGCAACTTTCTTCATTTGGTTGTTAGCTGGGTTAGCTACATAGAATTCAGTCTTATCATTAATCTTTAATGTAAGATTGTTGTTAACCTTATTAATGTTGTGGAATACGATTTTCTTAGCATCAATGTTGTTAGAGTTAAATTCAATTGTTGCGTAAGAATCGTTAGTTCCGATTGCTTTTTGAGCTTCAGCTGCTGATTTTGCTACTGGGTTAATAGTTTCAACAGTGTTATCAGCAACGCCTCTCCAAATATCGTTACCTACTGCCATACCTGCTGCATTGTTCTTTGCAAGTTCAGCTGGGTTACCAAGTTCGATAATGTGAGTTACTTCGTTCTTGTCATTAACAAGAATTCTTACTAATGATCCTAGGTAGTAATCTCTTACTTTAAGATCAAGCATTCTAATTTGTTGAACTTGTTGTCTAGTTGCGTTCATACCAGTTACAAATACAGTATCGCCTGTAACCTTGTATTCCATTTTAGAATCTTGGTTAAGTTGTAACATGTCTTTAGAGAAGTTAGAAATAATTCCTCTTGTTTCGTTAGCTGGTACTCTCTTGAATTCTTGCATTTTGTAAAGTGCATTGTAAACCATAGTGAATGCATCTGCTCTGTTAGCTGCTTTGTTAGAATCAACAACGTTAACGTCATCAAGAATTCCTAGTTCAGCTGCCCATGTCATCCAAGATGTTGCCCAGATAGCGTTTTTAACCATGTCAGCAGTTAAGTCTTTTTTAGCAAGAACTACTAACATTTTAGCTAATTCAGCGTAAGTTACATCGTTTTCTGGCTTGAATGATCCATCTGGATATCCTGCTAGCATTGCAATTCCGTTAGCGTCAGATGGAACTGTAGTTCCTACTGAGATAACTCCGTTTGCCCAGTGCTTAGTATCTACGTCAGAGTAGATCTTCATAGCTCCTTGTAGTTTTTTAGCTAGGTCTTCGTTACCATTAGCTAATACAAGTAGTCTTGTGATTTCGGATCTCTTGATGTTCTTATCAAGTCCGTAGCTTCCATCTTCGTAGCCTTCAACAAGTTTTTTGTCGATGATATATTGGATTTTGTTATCTTTTCCAACAATCTTTTCAACTTTTTCAGAAGCTGCTGGTTTTTTAGCTTCTTCTTTCTTTGCTGGTTCAGCGGCGAAGACACTTGTGAATGTTCCTAGTACCATTACTAGTGCTAGTACTAGAGAAATAATCTTTTTGTTCATTTGTCTTTCGACCTCCTTAAAAATTTTGTAGATTCTACAAAAGTCTCAAACTTTTGTCGCCGAGACTGAACAATCTCGACTCAGAGGTGACAAATAAATATCGCCTTATTTCTGGTTTTATTTAATTGTCATGTTCCTCTTATGTTTCTATTATACACTACATTCTTCCTTTGTAAAATTACAATTACATTACATAAATTTTCTTGTATCTGGGCTTTTGAAATATTTATGTAACATTGTTTTACTTGGGTGCTTTGTGGGGATAATAGAAAGGGTCTTGGGAATATGGGTCTTTAGTATCCCTTGTCTTTGGGTTTTTGCCTTTTGACATGGGGACTTATCACTTTTAGTCAATCTGTTTGTTGCAATACTAGCTCTCGCTCTTTGGTTTTTGGCTTTACCTTTCATTTTTGGTTTCGCCTTTTGTTTTGGCTTTCGCCTTTGACTTAAGTGCCCTTTGCCTTGGACTCTTGCCCTTTAACATGGGGATCTTAGACCTTGTAATCCAAAACCGTATGTAAAATTATAACAAAAGGGTTACATTTTTGCAATTTCTTTTTCTAGTAAAGGAGTTTTGCTGGAAAGCCTGCGGCTTTATCGCTAAATAATATAAAAAGAAATTTTCTTTATAAATTATTTTTTTCTTATTAATTTTCTAAATCTATAATGACAACGTGTTGACCATGCACGAAATTAATTTTATAATTTAGAAAAGGGGATGTGTTTATGTCTACTACAAATTTAAATATTAGAACGGATAAAAAAGTGAAGGAAGATGCTGAAAAGATTTTTGCAGAACTTGGTCTTAATATGACAAGTGCTATTAATATTTTTCTGAGAGCAAGTATAAGAGAGAGTGGCATTCCTTTTGCCTTAAAGCTTGATGTGCCTAATGAGGAGACAATCCTCGCCATAGAAGAAGCAAAAAGAATCGCAACAGATGATGGTGTGGATGCTTTTGATAATATGGATGATTTAAGGAAAGCTCTTGATATATGAAATATAAAGTAAAGTTTACAAGTAGCTTCAAGAAAAATTTGAAGTTAGCAAAAAAGCAAGGAAGGGATATTGAGAAACTTTTTTATGTAATAGAGATGATTGCAGATGGAAAGGTTCTTGATGAGAAATATAAGGATCATTCTTTAGGTGGAAGTTATAAGGGAACGAGAGAGTGCCATATTGAGCCTGACTTTTTATTAATTTATGAAAAGTTTGATGATTTGTTGATTTTATCTTTAATCAGAGTCGGTTCTCACTCAGATTTGTTTAAATAGTATTTTTAAGCTGGGTATTGTTGCCTAGTTAACTATTGACCTTAGAGGTCTTTTGGAATAATATTACTTTATAAAAGTAAAGGGGGTTTTTATGAGAGCTTACCATGTTTATAAGAAAGAAATTCTAAAAAACAATGAAATCAGGGCTGAATATGATGCCCTCGAGGAAGAATATGAAAAAATTGAGGAAAAAATCAAATTTAAACAAAATAATGAGGATTTTTCCTATAAGGGTGACAAAAATAAGTTAAAAATGATTTGATAAACAAAAAAGCTAGGCTTTTGTTTTCATTTGCGAAAACATCCTAGCTTTTTTTGTCCCTCAAATTCGAAGGGATATAATTCTAACTTTGAAACTCTTCTATGATACTCAACTCGTAGTCCTCTACAAGTTCTTGGAATTTTTCGAGACTTCCTTCTTTTCCGTACTGATCTAAGGCTTCATAGTATATAGGTCTTTGTTTTGCTTCTATTATTATTGGTAGAAATTCGTTTTTCATTAGGACATAATTTAAAAGTAGTCTTGCGCACCTTCCATTTCCATCTTGGAAGGGATGGATTCGTATAAATTCTGCGTGTACCCAGGCTGCTAGTTGTACTGGATGGATCTTGCCTTTCTTCTCATTGTAGGAATATATGAAATATTTCATTTCATCGCGGACTTTTTCCCATGATGGTGGGGCAAAACTTGCACCAGTGATTCGCACATTGCCACTTCTATAAATGCCACCTTGAAAAATGTTCTCCATTAATATTTCGTGAATGTCCTTTATAAGATTCTCGTCAAGGTCATCATCAGGAGACAAATGAGCTTTTACATAGTCGAAAGCTTTGTGATGGTTGACAACTTCATAAATTTCCCTCAAGCTCTTGCCACCAACAGAAATGCGATCCACAAGCAAGGTCTTTACCTCATATATTGATAGAGTGTTACCTTCGATTTTTGTGGACTCGTGAGAAAATCTAATTGCAAAATCTTCTTCAAACTTTTTAAGAATTTCTGGCAATATATCCTTTTTATTAATATTAAATTTTCGAATAGCCTCATCAATTTGCTTTAACTTATCCATATAAAACGCTCCTTAAGTTTTGATAAAATTTTTGCTTTCTTTATCCTTAATTAAGCCTTGTATCTAACTATAGATTTTTTAACCTTTTTTCAGCTTCTTTATAAACTTCGGAATCAGCCCTTGCCCCTATAATGATAATTAATATGACATCATCTTGTCTTATAAGTTTATATACAATTCTTATACCTGCATTTTTTATCTTTATTTTCAAAAGCCCCGCTAGTTCAGAACTGTTTTGGTTTCTAAGAGGTTTGCCATATCCCCCTTCTGTGTTAGGTAGTGGGTTTAACATGATTTTATTTATGGCTTTATCTACTACTTTTCTTTGTGAGCCATCAAGAGATCTATAATCTTCAATTGCTTTTTTTATAAAGGATAATTTATACATCATTCAATCTCATCATCACTAAGTGGCTCAACTTCATCTAAACTTATACTAAATAGTTTTTCAAATTCCTCTTTGGAAACAATATCATCTTCGGAAATAGATTCAAGTCTTGATTTTGCAAGCATTAGATCTTTTGCATCTTCAAGTTCATCTATTAGTTTTGAGTATTCGTCAGGAGAAATCAGAACACATTCAGGTGTGTTGTTTTTTAATACAACTTTAGAACCGTTAGATTTAACATCATCAAAAATTCTACCAGCAAGACCACGATTAAAATCAGAAATAGAAACTGTTTTATTTGAAATTTGTTTTACAAAATCCATATAATCACCTCGAAAACATTATATCATGAAAGCAGAAAAATTGATATATTTGTAGATAAAATAGTTGATAAATATATTGTTATTTGCTTTTGTAGGGGTTTTACATCTTAGCAAAAACCATAATCTTATCATGTGAACCCATAAAGGGAGGAAGCCGTTAAAAAATTCAACTGTGAATGAGAGATTGATATTTGCGAAGCAAATTCAGTCGCTCAACCGCAGAACTCTAAGAACGAAATGGAGTTAAGCTTTTAAAATTTTATTTTTGACCTTCATTTTCACCCTCATTTTTCCCCTCATTTTTCACCCTCATTTTGACCGTCATTTTGACCCTCATTTTGACCGTCATTTTGACCATCACTTTTGAGTGACATTTTTGGTGACATTTTGGGTGACATTTTAGGTGACACTTTTGGGTGACATTTTAGGTGACACTTTTGGGTGACATTTTAGGTGACACTTTTGGGTGACATTTGTTTCGTCTTGGTCAATAAATTATTTATATGATTTTTGATAAGTCAGTTAAAAAGTTTTTTGCTTTTCAAATGCAATTTTCTCACTTCATGAGTTCTACAAATCTTTCTTTTAAGGAAATTTTAGTTTCTATTCCCAACTCTTCAAATACTTCGTCCAACTTTTCATATAATTCTAAAAAGTTTTCGTAGGATATGTTGTTGCCCATGTGGCCTATTCTAAATACTTTCTCGAAGATGTTGCCTGCACCCTTGGATATTAATATGCCTTTCTTTTTTAGGGCTGTAAGGATGTCATCTGCTATGAAGCCTTCTGGCACCATGACTGCTGTTAGGGTGTTGGATCTGGAGTCCTTGGCGTAAAGTTCGAAGCCTGCTTCTTCGAAGATTTGTCTTGTTACTTCTGCGTATTTTTTGTGAAGGGCAATGGAATCCTTGGCAAAGAGTTTGTCTAGGGCAAGGTCTAGGGCATAGGTCAAGTTCTCGTTCATTGTGTATGGGAAGGCAAAGCCGTCGGAGTAGTCGTAGTAGTTTAGGAAGTTCATATAATATGATGGAACTGGTTTTTTCCTGTTGGCTATGGCTTCTTTTGCCCCGTCTGATATTGTAACCATGGTTAGTCCTGTTGGTGCTGAAATACATTTTTGGCTGCCGCCAAGGGCTATGTCAACTTTGTAATCGTCAAAATCAAATTCTTCTCCGCCCATGCCTGATACTGTGTCCACTACTGTGAGGATGCCATAGGAGTTAAGCAAGTTGCAGATGCTTTTTACATCGTTAGTGATGCCTGATGGTGTCTCGCAGTGGACCATAGTTGCTACTTTAAAGTCGTGGTCTTTTTCTAGGAAGGCTTTTAGTTTTTCTAGGTCGAAGCCGCGTCTGAAGTCGTCTTCGAAGATTAGTGGCTCGCCGTCGTAGTATTTTACGAAGTCGGCAAAGCCTGCGCCGAAAACTCCGTTATTAAGTACGAGGACTCTGTCCCCCGCTTCCACTAGGTTTATGATTGCTGCTTCTAGTCCAATCATGCCTTCGCCAAGCATGAGGATAGTTGTTGCTTCCGTCTTTAGGAGTTTGGAGATTTTTTTCTCCACTCTTCTATGTATTTTTTCGTATTCTGGATCGATGTCTGGGTTTGTGAGAGTTTTTCCCATTAATGCCATTACTTCGTCGTCAATTGATGTTGGTCCTGCACATAAGATTTTCATTTTTTACCTCTCTTTGTCTTTTGTTAATTCTTTTATACTGCAAATTGTCTTTTGATTAAATTATATTATATGGGGACAAAAAAACAAGCTGCCTTTTGACAGCCTGCTTTGATTTTGTTTATTTGTTTTCTACAAAGTAAGTGTTTTCTTCTATTTGTTTAAATATTTCATCGTATTGTTTTTCTTCGAAGCCAACAACGCATTTGTCTATGCTCTTTCCATCTTTTTCAAGTGTCATTATGTGCGTTGGATAGTAAACTCTGTCATTGTATTCTGTCATGTCTTTATAGTATTTTTCAAAGATTTCGTCTTTTTTGCCTTCGCTATCTCTAATGTCTCTTGCTATATATTTGATTCCTTTATTATCTAAGTATGCTTTTAATTTTTGGCAGTAAGGACATTCTTCAAAGCCATAGATTAGAAATCTTATGTCTTCTTCTCCTGCTTTTGTTTTTATTTTGTTTATTGGTGCTGTGAAGTAACCTTCTTCATATATGTCTTCTATTTTTGCATCTTTTGAATCTAATAAAACTGTTTGTGTTTTGAAGTCATAAGCTACTCCAAAGTCCAAGATTTTTGCTAGGTCTCTTAGGCGGAAATAGTTGTATCCGTCTATGAAATATCCATTGAGTTCTATGTCCTTTCCTTGGCTGTCCACTATTTTTTGTTTGTTTGTTTTTGCTATTTTTTCTTCTTCTCTTTTTTCAACGTAAGTAAAGTCTTCTTTTTGATTTTGGCCCTTTGTTATGATTACTTTTTGGCTTTCATTGTCGTAAGATACCATAAATTTTGCTGGTGTGTCTTTGAGAAGAGCTGCTGCATCTCTAATTCTTACATAGTTAGACCTATTAATTAGGTAAGAATTTATTTTTATGTCTTTTCCGTCAAATCTAACTTTTTCTCCTGATGTCTTAGCCATTCTTTCGTCTGATTCTAATTTTGATACTTTAGCTTTGTTTTCTTCTTTGCCTTCATTGCTGTTAGCTAGGGCTGTTATAGGACTTGTAAAGATTAAAAGAGCTAATAATACTACTGCAAATTTTTTCATAATCTGCCTCCTTTAAATTTATTACTAGTATTTTATCACATTAAATAAAAGTTTAAATGTTATTTTTAAATTTTTTATGGGACAAAAAAACAAGCTGCCTTTTGACAGCCTGCTTTGATTTTATTTTTGTTTTTGCTTTTATTTTCCTTTAGTTTTCTACACTTTTAGTTTTTAAATAGTGGGCTAATTTTTTTGTAGACTAGCATCATCACTGCTGATGTTGTGAAGCCTTTTATTAGGTTAAAGGGTAGGACTGAATAGATCATCATAGTGAAAAGTCCTGTGATTTTTGGTGTGATGGCAGATCCCATGGCTATTATTGCATCCATTGGCATTACTTTGCCGTAAAGTGGAAATACCACGAAGTAGTTTGATGCCATGGCAAGGATTGTCATTGCTAGTACGCCTACTGTCATTGCAAGGACTGCTCCCTTGTAAGTTCTATGTTTTCTATAGATGTAGCTTGACACTAGAGCAAAGGTACTTGATATGATGAAGTTTGATAGTTCGCCAACGCCTGCTGTCATTGTGCCCTTAAAGATTATGTGCATAAGGTTTTTTAGGGCTGCTATTATGATGCCATAGACTGGTCCCATTGTGAAGGCGCCCATGAGGACTGGCAAGTCTGATATGTCCAGCTTCATAAAGGGTGGTGCTACAAAGGTTAGTGGCAATTGGAAGTACATTAATACGAAGCCAATTACTGATAGCATGGCTACTTTTGTCATGTCTTTTGTTCTTATCATGGTGCTTGTGTTTACTTTATTCATTTTACCTCCTGTTGGGGCATAAAAAAACCCCGAACCTTCGGGGCATGAAAGTTTTAAATCATTCTCTCATCCAGACTTTACTGTCGGTATTGGAATCTCACCAATTCGGCTTGCGCTCGCGGACTTTACCGCCGGTTGGGACTTGCACCCTTCCCTGAAGATTTAAATTTTTATTTATTTCTTGCTTTTATTATAACACTTGTGGTGGGTTTTGCAAGTTTTATTATAGTTGAATTGTAGTGTATTGATGAAGCTTCGCTTTAAGAACAAATAAAAAAATCCTTTCTTTATAAAATTTTTTTAATATGGAGTTTTTATTTCTAATATATTTTTAAGGAGGGGGTTAAGGGGCATTGCGAGGCCCCTTTTCCCCCTCCTTAAACCACCCCCTTTGAACCCCACGCGCTGAAAGTCCAAAAAAATCGGTCATGCTAAATTTTCAAAACTCGTTCTTCGAACTCAAACAGTTGAAAATTTTTAACGCATAACCGATTTTTTTGCTTATTTTATGCACTCACATTAGTCTACGGTTATAGCTGAAGGTGTTCTCCTTATAACACATCAACAAGTTGGGTATTGTTGCTAAGTTATTTGTTTATCAAGAGCTTTTTCTCGATTAGTTTTTTATAAAAATTTTAAGAAAAAATCGACCATTTGCTGAGTTTTTTACTCATGGTCGATTTTTTTTATTGTTTTTATTGTTGCCCTGCTGGTGATGGTTGGGCTGGTGCAGCTGGTGGTGTTGGTGCTGGGGCTGGTGATGCTATTTTTTGCCTTGTTGAGTCATAGACTATTACTGGCATGCCGTTAAAGGTTTTTGGGTAGAGGTTTTTCATCACTGCTGGCGGTATATTTACGCAGCCGTGAGAGCCGCCACTTAGGTAAATTTTTCCACCAAAAGTTGATCTCCAATCGGCATCGTGAAGTCCCACGCCTGACCAATTAATAGGGAGCCAATAGGAAACTTTTGAGCGGTAGGTTTCGCCTGTGAGGTACCTATTTCTCTCGCGAGACCAGATTCTGTCTGTGCCCGTTGGTGTTCCGTTGCCAAGGGTTGGGTTGCCTGATACTATGTCCGTCTCAATTTCCAAATTGCCCTTGTTGTAGTACCAAAGTTTTTGCCTTGCAAGGTCCACCTCAATGTAGGTGTTGCCCACATCGTCCACTGTCCTTGACACTGCATCTTGCCTGTAAATTGGCTTTATGGTAACTGGCTCATCTCTTTTTAGTGCAGCGATTATTTCGTCCTTTGTCTTTTGTCTATCGGTGATCCAACCGTAGATGCCGCCGTCAACTTTTACTGTCCCAATGCCTGTGGCGTTAAATATTCTTGATGTCCTAAAGGTGTCGTACTTTGCTGCAAGTTTTTCCACGAACTTTGTCACCTTTTCTTCGTCAATGACGAGGCTTCCGTCATCAGCCTTGGAATACATGGCGATTATGCCCTGACCTGTCACTTCTTCTTTTCTATCGTCAAAGTCGATTGTGATTTTTTTATCGTAAAGAGTCTTGTAGGATTCCAGTTGATTTTTGATGTAATCAGAATCTGCCCTGATATTTGGCTCTATATAAAGGCCTTCTTCTTCAAGGTTTAATTTTTCTTTTTTGTCGGCAAAATGACCTAAGACTGCTTGTCTAAGTTCATCTCGCTTTATAAAATCGCCATAAACTTCTTTTTCTACTTTAAAGTCGCCCTTGTCGTAGATAATCTTGGCATCAGTTGAATGAATGGACTGGTTTTGCACTGCCTTTAGGCTATTTAGTCTATTTGTGAGAGCCTGGTCGTCGTATTTTAAAATTGTGTCAAGCTGGTAGTGCTTGTCCACTAGAGATGCAAAGGGCCAGTAAAGTGGAGTCTGATCCACAAAGCCGCTGCCAATTTTTTCTTCAAATTTTATTTCTTCTGCTGTAATCTTGTCATTATTTTTTTTGTCCTTGGCAAGGATGTCCAATTGGAAATTTTTGGAAAGTTCTTCGTAATTTTTTTCAAATTCGGAAATTTTTGTCAGTCCAAAGTCGTGGCCGTTGACATAGGTCCTTGGCATAAACCTATCTCTAAAGAAATAAAGTCCCGTTATATATATGAAAATTAAAATTATAAGTATAAATGCAAAAAATATTTTAAAAGTCTTCTTCATAATTCCTCCAATACTTTACATTATACTCTATAGAAATTTTTAAAAAAGAGAATTTCTCGGATTCTTGCAAATGTAATTTAATTGTAAATATTTTGGTGCAGGCATGAATTTTATTTGTTATTATTTTCTATAAAATTTCTCTAAATAGTTTTTGTCAGCTATCTTAAAAAAGGACACAAAAAAACACACAAGCTAACTTGTGTGCCTATTGTTGGTGCGGGAAAGAGGACTTGAACCCCCACTCCGTTGGAACTAGATCCTAAGTCTAGCGCGTCTGCCAATTCCGCCATTCCCGCATGAAGTTTTAACAACAAAATATATTATACTGAAGCTTTTATTTTTTGTCAACTATTTTTTAAAATATTTTTATAATTTTTTTACATTTCATGTAAAATCTAAAAAACTTTTTACAGACCATATAATTTTGCTGTCTTTACATTATAACAGGCAAAATAAATTTTTGCTACTGCTATTTATTTTCTCTTAAAATAAATCACTATGAGAACCTGATCTGTTTAATATTAAAATTAAATTATTATCAATTTTTTCATATATTAATAACCAATCAGGTTCTATATGACATTCTCTGCAAGCAAAATAATTTCCCGTTAATTTATGATCTTTGTATTTCTCTTCTAAAACTTCATCATTTGCAAGTAATTCGATTAATGTATAAAGTTTCTCTAAATCATATTTTGATTTTTTTAATCTTTTTAAATCTTTTTTAAAAGATGATCTAACCTGTATTTTTCTTTTCATAATCTATCTACATACTCTCTAAAACTTTCCATGTCATCAAATTCTGCAACTATTGGATTAGTTTCTTTTACTTCAAAAGGTATAGCTCTTTCACTAACAACAGCTTTTGCAAAAACATTAAAGGCTGTAGACATACTCATACCCATAGACTCACAAATTCTTCCAAATTCATTTTTTAAATTCTCATCTAGTCTTATGTTTAAATTTACATTAGCCATAATAACACCCCTTTTTACATTTATATTATATCACTTCGCGTGTATTTGTAAATATTTTTTCGGATTTCTTTAAGAGCTCCTGTAATTTTTTTAGATTTAAAAATTCTTAAATGGGTAAGATATCTAAATAAAAGAATATTAGAAAGAGTGGTTTTTTTGAACTTTAAAGAAAAGATGAGAAAGTTTATGATTGGAAGATACGGTCAAGATGAGCTGGGTAAATTTATTTTATTTCTTGCTCTAATTCTTCTTATTATAAATTTATTTGTAAAGACGGCTGCCCTATCTGCTGCCTCTTTAGTCTTAATTGGCTATTCTTATTACAGGGCTTTTTCTCGGGACATTAGTGCAAGGTATGCTGAGAACAAAAAATTTTTATCTACGGTTGATCCCTTAAGGAGAAAATTTTCATCTTCAAAAACTAAATATGATAATAGAAAAGTTTACAAGTACATAAGATGTCCCAAGTGCAAGTTTGAAATGAAGGTGCCAAAGGACAAGGGCAAAATTAGGGTTACTTGTAAATCTTGTGGCGAAAAGTTTGTCATAAAAAGTTAAGGCTTCTGGATTTTTTCCAGAAGTTTTTTTGTTGAAATCTTAACTTTATTGTAAATTCTTTATTTTTTTATTAGTGTTATAATATATTAAAGGAGTGATTTTATGAAGAAGAAATTTTTATTTTTGTTATCTTTTTTATTACTCTTCACTGGCGTAAGTGCTAGGAGCGAAAAAAAGATGACTCTAGTCATAAATAATATGGTCTTCGAGAGGGACTTTATTGTTAAAAATGACAGGATCCACATTCCCCTTCGCCTTGTTTCTGAAAATTTAGGCGCCGATGTTAATTGGAAAGGGGACACTAAAGAGGTTGAGATTATCAACAAGGGCAAGAAAATTATTTTTTATGTTGATTCTAATGAGTATAGGATTGACGATATCCTCTACACAATTGACTCTCCTACTTTCATCTTAAAGGACAGAGTTTATGTGCCTGCAAGGGCTCTTGCCAATGCCATGGATGCTAAACTTGAGTGGAATGAAAAAGAGTTTTACTGTGCAATCGACAATGGCTACGAAAAAGATCCAACTCGCGACCTAGATCCAGCTAAGGACGGCAAGGACCTTGCTCTTATTGATAAGCTAAGAAAGGTAACTGACCTTGGCGACTACTTAAAGGACGGCGTCATTAGGGTTGAAGAAGTGGAAGACGGCAAGGTTTATGAATTATTTTTAAAGGATTATGAAAAGAAAAATTTATCTATGAGATTTGTTTTCGACAAAAATAATAATTTAACTTTCTATAAGTTTGACTACTTCCCTAACGAAAAATATCCTTTCTTGGAAAAACATTTAAGTGAAGAGGAATCAAAGAAGGTTGCAAGAGAATTTATGGATATTGTTGGCGATAAGAAAAGATTTTTAAAAGAAAATGAGTTAAATGCCAACCAACAAGTTACACCTGAAGCTGGAACTTATAATTTCTACACAAAATCTAGCCTCATAGCAATTGATGCAAGCGGCGGTTTTGTCTACGCTTATTCTAAATATTAATGTTACAGAATTATTAAAAATGTAAAAATAAGTCACAAATTTAGGGATTGGAATTGATTTCCTATCCCTTTTCTGTATAATAAGATTAACTTATATTTTTTAGGAGGAATAAAAAATGAACAAAAAAATTACATCACTATCTTTAGCAGGTATCATGCTACTATCTACTGCAAGCCCAGTTTTTGCTGCTCCAGAAGTAAAGGCTCCAGTTAAAGAAACTACTAAGGCTGAAGAAATGGTAAAAGACGCTAAGGAAGCTGGCAAAGAAATTGCTAAAGACGCTAAAGAAGCTATGACTGATGCAAAAGAAAAAGTTGAAGAAAAAGGCAAAGAAGCTGTAAAAGAAACTAAAGAAGTTGCAAAGGAAGTTAAAGAAGACGCTAAAGAAGTTAAGGAAGAAGTAAAAGAAAAAGTTGAATCTAAAGATGTTAAGGCTACTACTCAAAAAGTTAAGCTTGACGGAAAAGATGTTGTAATCTACGGATACAATATTGACGGATACAACTACTTCAAACTTAGAGATTTAGCTGCTGTTTTAAAAGACACTAAGGCTAAATTTGGCGTTGAATACAAGGACGCAATGGTTACTCTAACTAAGGGTGCTGACTACAAGGTTGCTGAAACTGACCAAAAAGAAGTTAAGGCTGAATCTAAAGGAATGCTTACTAACGACAAGGTAATGGTTGGCGACAAGGCTCTTACTGCTACTTCATACAAGGTTGACGACAGCAATTACTACAAGCTTAGAGATCTAGGCGAAGCTCTTGGTTTTGGCGTTGACTTTGACAAAGCTACTAACACTGTTTTATTAATGTCTGAAAAAGAAGCTGCTAAAGAAGAAAAAGTTGCTCCTAAAATAGAAGAACTTAAAGAAGCTGTTAAAAAAGAACTTGTTAATGAAAAAGAAGTTCGTGAATCTGAAGCTTACAAAAAGGCTGACGACAAAGTAAAATCTAACTTTGAAAATGCTGTTGCAGCTGCAAAATCTCTACTAGATGACGAAAAAGCTACTGCTGAACAATTTGAAAATGAACTTAAGGCACTTGTTGAAGCTAAAGAACAACTTGGCTTCAAGGCTGATGTTAAAGTAGAAGAAAAGAAAGAAGACAAAAAGGAAGTTAAAGACGAAAAGAAAGACGACAAAAAAGAAGAAGTTAAAGAAACAAAATAATTTAACTTAAACTTAAAAAGACCATGGAAAAAATCCATGGTCTTATTTTTTTGATTTTGTGAAGTTTTTTGAGTATGCGTGAATGTGTGAAAATTATTGTGTATGAGATCTTCCTAATAGGAAGCGAACTATTATTTTTTATCATTTATTTTTTTCAACAGCCCAAGCTGCTTTTATTTCTTTTTTTATTTTATCGTACTGCCATCTGTTTTTTGAATTATAAACAGAGTTTGGGTCGTTTAAAATAATTCTCCCTTCATTATCAAGACCGCATGCCAAAGCTATGTGTCCTGTATCCGTAAAAATGCCTGGTTTGAAAGATAAAATTACAAGATTTCCACTTTCAAGTTCACTAATTATTTCACTTTTCATAATTCCTCGAACTCCTAAACCCTCTTTTGTTAAATAATCTTCTATAAGATTCCATGAACTCATGCCCGCTTCAACATAAGCATTTTTTTCTGCAAACTTTGCAATTTCTTTTGGACTCCTATTTATCCCACAGCCGCTTAAAGCCATGGAGAGAGTCGTTGGCATGCAACCTCTCGTGCCAATTAGTCCGCCTGCATATTTTTCGTAACCCCAACGAGGATCAAATTGTAGATAAAATTTCACTGGATTATTTACACCAAAACTTTCACTTTTTTTCGCAAGACTTTTATCATCTTTTAAGTATCCAAGTATAAAACCCAGGGCCTCTTCCCTTTTTGCGGCAAGCTTTATCATTTTGTCTGGGAGCTTGTCAATATTTTCGTAGACAAATTCATAGCCCTCATCTTTTTTTGCCTTCTCCTTTATTATTTTTATTTTGTCTGACAAATCTTCGCCTCTTGTAAAATTTTCACTGTCTTTTAAACTTATCTCACTTGAAATCCTATTTCTGTGGATGGAAAATCCCCTTACAAGAAAAATTATTAAAAAAATAATAACTGCGAATCTAATCTTTTTCATATTATCACCGCAATCATTATATAAAATTATTTTTAAAACTTTATTCCAAAGTTCTTACAAATTTTCTAAATAATAAAATTTTAAACCCTATAGTCGTAATTTAAAATTTCTGCCCTTGCCTCACTCACAAAGTAAAGAGAGCCTGTTATTAAAATTAAATCGCCATCTTCATATTTTTCCTTGTAATGATTAATGGCATCTTCAACACTCATGACTTCTGCCTTAAGTCCATAGTCTGATGCTTCTTTTTTTAATTCTTCTGGACTTGTCCCCCTCTTGTAGTCCAAGTTCACGAAGACGACTTCATCTGTGTAGGATGAAATTTCTTCAAGCATCTTCTTGTGCTCCTTGTCTGACAAAATTGACATGATGAGGTAAAGTTTTTTGAACTTAAAATTATCAATGGACTCCACTAATTTTTTGATGCCGTCAAAGTTGTGAGCGCCATCTAAAATTATTAGAGGATCTCTCGATACAATTTCCATTCTGCCAGCCCATCTTGAAGATTTTATTCTCTCCCTAATTTTTTCTGTGAAAATTTTTATAATTCCTTTCTTGTTTAAAAGGTAGAGGGCATAAATTGCTCCCAGGGCATTTTCCACTTGGTAGTCACCAATTTGTGTGAGAGAAAATTCTTCCCAGTCACCTAATTTTACCTTGAAGTCAATTCCTTTTAGGTCGGACTTTATAATTTCACTTTCTAAGTCTTTGCTGTAATAAATTTCTGCGGACTTTTCTTCTGCTTCCCTATTTATTACTCCGAGAATTTTTGGGTCCCTATTTGTTGTAAGGACAAGTCCATGATCTGTTATTATGCCTGCCTTGGCATCTGCAATCTCCTCTATGGTGTCGCCAAGGTATTCCATGTGATCCATGGAAATTGATGTGATAATGGAAATTAATTTTTCGCGGCTGGTGAAAATATTTGTGGAGTCGGCACGGCCTCCCATGCCAACTTCCAAAACTGCGATATCAACTTTTTCTCTATCAAAGTAAATTATTGCCATTATGGTCAAAAATTCAAAGAGGTTTAACTCACCATAGTCCTCAATTATTTTCGGCTCCTTACTTATTATAAATTGGCCTATTTCTGCAAAGTCTTCCTGTGAAATTTCCTGGTCGCCAATTTTTATTCTGTCACAGTAAGTTATGAGATGAGGTGAAACAAAGGATCCAACTTTATAATCTTCCTTTAGGATGTCTTTTATGAAATTTACAGTTGAGCCCTTGCCATTGGTTCCAGCCACATGAATTACTTTTAAATTTTTTTCGGGAGAGCCAATTTTTTCCAAGAACTTTTTGATTCTCAGGTTGCCCTTGGACTTAAATTTTCCAATTCTCTTTTCAATGTTTTTTACAACTTCAGTGTATGTCATAGATTTTTTTCAACCTTTGCAATTTGTTCTTCCACTGTCTTTAAAATTTCTTCGTACTTCGTAACTTTTTCTTTTTCTTCTTCAATTAATTTTGCTGGAGCCTTTGAAACAAATCCTTGGTTAGATAGTTTACCCTTGGCTCTTTTTAGTTCAGCCTCTGCATCCTTCTTGTCCTTTTGAAGTCTCTTTAATTCCTTTTCAAAGTCCACAAGTTCCTTTAGTGGAAGTTGAATTTCTGCTTTGTCGAGAACTATGGCAATATTTTCTGAATTTTTTCTGCCTTCATCCTCAGTTATTTCAACAGAATTTGAATAGCCAAGGTTTAGTAAAAGTCCCTTCATCTCTTCAAAAATTTCCTTCACTTCTGGATCCTTAGTGTAGACAAGAGTGTTGGATTTTTTTGAATTTTCGATATTCATTTCACTTCTTGCATTTCTAATTTCACGAATTGCATTTTCAATATATTCTGTAGCTCTCTCTTCCTTTTCAAAGACAAGGTCTTCCTTGTATTCAGGCCACTTAGAAACAATTAGGGCGTCTTCCCTATTAGGTAGGGCTTGCCAAATTTCTTCTGTGATGTATGGCATAAATGGATGAAGGAGTTTTAAAATATTTTCTAATACATAAAGTAAAACTTTTACTGTGTTTGTCTTTTCTTCAAGATTATCAGAATATAAAACTGGTTTTACTATTTCAATGTACCAGTCGCAGAAGTCTGACCAGATGAAGTCGTAGATGTCATCTGCTGCAAGTCCAATGTCATATTTTTCGATTTTTTCTGTTATTGATTTTATAACTTTTTGTAGTTTTGAAAGGATCCACTTGTCTTCGTAGTGAAGTTTTTCTACATCGAAGTTTGAGTCAGTAATTTCATCGGACATATTCATCATGAGAAATCTCGTTGCATTCCAAAGCTTGTTGGCAAAGTTTCTATTGGCTTCAACTCTCTTTGTGTAGAATCTCATGTCGTTGCCTGGTGTGTTTCCAGTTACAAGAGTAAATCTTAGAGCGTCGGCACCATAGTCTCTTATGATGTCAAGTGGGTCAATGCCATTTCCAAGTGACTTAGACATTTTTCTGCCTTGGTCGTCTCTTACAAGTCCATTTAAAAGTACATCCTTAAAAGGTAGCTTGCCCGTTTGTTCAAGGGCAGAGAAGACCATTCTTATTACCCAGAAGAAAATTATGTCGTAGCCAGTTACAAGGACATTTGTTGGATAAAAATATTCGTATTCTGGAGTTTTTTCTGGCCAACCCATTGTTGAGAAAGGCCAAAGGGCAGATGAGAACCAAGTGTCAAGTGTATCTTCATCTTGGGTGTAAGTCTTGCCCTCATGTCCCTTTGTGTTAGATGGGTCAGTCTTTGAAATTACAATTTCATCGTCTGAGTCAGAGTACCAAACCGGAAGTCTGTGTCCCCACCACAATTGTCTTGAAATATTCCAATCGCGAATATTTTCTAGCCAATTTTCATAAATTTTTCCAAATCTTTCAGGGACGATGTTGAGGTTGCCCTTTCTATATTCTTCAAGAGCAGGCTTTGCTAGTGGTGCCATCTTTACGAACCATTGCTTTGAAATTAGGGGTTCGATTACTGTCTTACATCTTTCGCAGTGACCGACAGCGTTGTGGTGGTGCTTCTTGCCAATATAGTAGCCAAGCTTTTCAAAGTCTTCAATTATTTTCTTTCTCGCTTCATATCTTTCCATGCCAGCATAATCGCCTGCATTTTCATTAAGATAGCCCTTGCCATCCATGATAACAAGTTGACCAAGATCATGGCGAGATCCAACTTCAAAGTCGTTAGGGTCATGAGATGGAGTGATCTTTACTGCACCAGAACCAAAGTCCATTTCAACATACTCGTCGGCAATAATTGGAATTTTTTTGTTGCCCATTACTGGAATCATTACATATTCGCCAACAAGGTCAGTGTATCTTTCGTCATTAGGGTTTACTGCAATGGCAAGGTCTCCAGGAATAGTTTCTGGTCTTGTTGTTGCAATTTCAATTCCCCCTTCCCTGTCTGCAAAGGGATATTTGAAGTACCAAATATTTGAATCAGTTTCAATGTGCTCAACTTCTGCATCAGAAATTGAAGTTTCGCAAGATGGACACCAGTTTATAATTCTGTTGCCACGATAAATTAATCCCTTTTCATAAAGTTCGATAAAAACTTCTTCTACTGCGTTAGATAAATTTTCGTCAAGAGTAAAACTTTGTCTTGACCAGTCGCAGGAGATTCCAAGTTTTTTAAGTTGATTTACTATATTTCCGCCATATTCATGAGTCCAGTCCCAAGCACGCTCTAAGAATTTTTCTCTACCAATGTCTTCCTTGTCTATGCCTTCGTTTCTAAGTTTTTCTACCACCTTTGCCTCTGTAGAAATAGATGCGTGGTCAGTGCCTGGTATCCAAAGGGCAGAGTAGCCTTGCATTCTCTTTGTCCTAATCAAGACATCTTGAATTGTGTTATTAAGGGCGTGACCCATGTGAAGGTTGCCTGTTACATTTGGAGGTGGCATTACAATAGAGTAAGGTTTTTTATTTTCATCAACCTCTGCCCTAAAATAATTATTTTCCATCCAATAGTCATAAATTTTCTCTTCAAAATCCTTTGGATCATAAGTTTTGTTTAAGTCTTTCATTTTTCCTCCTCGAAATTTATATTTTGTATATTTTTTATAATTTAAAAATAAAAAGCGTCCTCCATCCCTAAGGACGAAAGACGCGGTACCACCTTAATTTTTATTTTTCAATAAACACTTTAAAATCTTTAACGAGATAAGTCGTCTTTGGCTACTAAATTCACCAAAGAAGCAAAAAAGCTACAATCGTAAAGTTTATAAAGACCTTTCAGCAAATGGTCTCTCTCTAAATATAAATTTTTACAACCCTCTTTTTTATTGCTTGTTTTTATTTTGTTTCAGTATAAATCTGTGTTGGACCATCAGCCCCACCAATTATTACTATACCTTTATCTTTGTCTTTGTTTTCTTTCTTTTCAGTATAAATCTGTGTCGGACCGTCTGCCCCACCGATTATTTCTATACCCTTATCTTTGTCAGTCTTTTTATTTGTTTCTGTATAGATTTGAGTTGGACCGTCTGCTCCACCAATTATTCCAATAGCTGCAGCTTCATTAGCATTATATCTATATAAGACTCCTGCACCTATTAAGTTAATGGCTACTACAATTATTATTTTATTCATTGAGCACCTCCCAATTAATATAAAAGATACCACAAAAATCCTTTGAAATCAATAAGAATTCGATTATCTAGGGATAAAGCCAACCTTTTTATAAACCTTTCTTAGAGTTTTGTTAGCAAGGTAGGATGCCTTTTCTGCTCCTTCTTTGTAGACTGATTCAAGATATGCCTTATCGTCCCTAATTTCTTTAAATCTCTCTCTAAGTGGTCTTAGGCCTTCAACTACAACTTCTCCCAAGTCTTCCTTAAATTCTCCATAGCCAAGATTTTCGTACTTCTTAACAATTTCTTCTGGGCTCATGCCAGAGAAGGATGCGTGAATGTTGATGAGGTTCTTTAGTCCAGCTTGTTCATCTGAATACCTAAACTCACCTGAGGAATCTGTTACTGCTCTTTTTATTTTCTTTCTAGTGTCATCTTCTGAATCTAAAATTAAAATAAAGGCGTCTTTATTGGGATCGGACTTTGACATTTTTGAAGATGGATCCTTTAAAGACATGATTCTCGCCCCCACCTTTGGTGTCAAAATTTCTGGAATTGTAAAAGTTTCAGAATATCTTGAATTAAATCTTTGAGCCAAGTCCCTTGTTATTTCAATATGTTGCTTTTGGTCTTCGCCAACTGGCACATAGGAGGTATTGTAAAGCAAAATATCTGCCGCCATTAGGACTGGATAATTTAAAAGTCCTGCTTGGACATCAGTGTATTTTTTTGCCTTGTCCTTAAACTGTGTCATCCTTTGAAGTTGACCAAGGCCTGTCATTGTATTTAGGACCCAGCCAAGTTCAGCGTGAGCTGGCACATGAGATTGAATATAAATTATAGACTTCTTTGGGTCAAGACCTGCTGCAAGATAAAGAGCAAGGACATCAAGGGTGTTCTTTCTAAGGTCCTTTGGCTCTTGTGCCACAGTTATGGCGTGCATGTCAACTATACAATATAAACAGTTGTATTCGTCTTGAAGTCCAATAAAGTTCTTCAAGGCTCCAATATAATTTCCAATAGTTAGGGAACCTGAAGGTTGAATCCCTGAATAAACTATTTTTTTATCATCCATTTTTTACTCCCTTTCTTTTTTCTAAATAAAATATAATTAAAATACTAATAATTTCAATAAAAGTCACTACTATGCTGCCCTCTGGTCCGTAAACTTTGTCGTAGAGAGCATAATTTAAAATTTTAAAATTAAGTAGGCTGTCAAAGCCACTAAAGCCACTTACATTTAAGCCGTAAATCATAGCCATGGAAAAGTTCCAGCCTGCGTGGGCTCCAGAGGTCACCATTATATTGTCTGTGTAAAATAATAATTTTGCAAAAAATATTCCCACTAAAATTGTGTTTAGCGTGGATAAAATTGTCACGCCCTCATTGCCAAGATGCAAAAGTCCAAAGAAAATTGATGGCAAAATTATTGCAATTTTCTTTCCAAATTTATCAAATAAGGCTCTTGTTAAAAGACCTCTCACCAAAACTTCTTCTGATGTTGATTGAATGAAAAATCCAATAAAGTACCCTAAGAAAATTAAATTAAGATTTCCTAGTTCAATTCCATTATATCCAAGGACTCCTCTTCCTAAATCTACAAGTACATAAATGGAAATTTGCAAAAATCCAAAAAATAAGCCAAGGGCAATGTTTTTTGCAAGCTTATCTCTTTTGAAAAAGATGTAGTCAAATTTCTTCTTTAAAATAAATTTCACAAATAATATTGCTGCCGAAATTTGTCCCGTTGTTCCTAATAACATGACAAGATTAGCATTTTTATAATCACTTTTAAAATGAGTTTGTCCATAAAATATTAGTGAAAATAAAAGCAAGGCTCCACCAGTTAGTAGAGCTATTCCTACAAGTAAAATTATTACTTTTAAAATAATTTTAAAAATATCTTTAATATTAAGTTTTTCTCTCATAAATTTTTATCTTTCCTTTATATCTTCCCATCTTTTCTTAACTACTTGTCTAACTCTTTCTTCATCTACATTTACAAGCTCCCTATCTCGCATGATAAATTTGCCGTCGCATATTACTGACTCCACATCATGAGAGTTTGCTGAATAGACAAGAGCTGAGATGAGATTATTTCTCGGTGTAAAGGAATTTGATTCTAAATCAAAAATTGCAAGGTCAGCAAGGTAATCTTCTTTTATAAGTCCAAGCTTTTCAAAGCCAAGTGCCTCTGCCCCATTTACTGTTGCCATCTTTAAAATTTCTATGGCTGGCACAGCTTTTTCATTCATGGTAACAGCCTTGTTGACAATGCCACCTATGTGCATTTCTTCTACAAAGTCTTGGTTGTTGTTTGATGAATCGCCGTCAGTGCCCATAGCCAATTTTATATTGTTCTTTAACATTTTATCCACTGGCGTAAAGCCACTGGCAAGTTTTAGGTTTGATGATGGATTATAGACTGGGTAAAATTTTTTGTCCTTTACAAGTTCAATTTCTTCATCAGTAATGTGAACGCAGTGAGCTGCAATTATTTGGCTATCTAAAAGGCCAAGGGTGTTCACATATTCTATTGGCGTCACCTCATATTCTTTTTTTGAATTTTCCACTTCTGTTAAAGTTTCTGATAAGTGAATGTGAATAAGATGATCGTATCTTTCCACTGATCTCTTTGCAATTTCTCTTAAAAATTCTGTGGAACAAGTGTAAATTGCGTGAGGTGCTGGCACAACTTTTATCCTGCCGCCGCATTTGTTTTGATAGTTCTTGTAAAGCTGGTCAAATTCTTCAAGCTTTTCTTCGCCCTTGCCATCTACATCTGTCATGCCACGAGTTAGAACTCCACGAATGCCAGATTCAACTGTAGCGTCGCCAACCCTATCCATTTCGTAATACATGTCGCAAAAACTTGTAACGCCAGATTTTATGTTTTCAATGATAGATAGCATAGAAGACCAATAGATGTCCTCGGCATTTAACTTTGCTTCTATTGGCCAAATTTCATTTTCTAGCCAGTCCATTAGTGCCAAGTCATCGGCATAATTTCTAAAGTAGGACATGCCAAGGTGAGTGTGGGCATTTACAAAGCCTGGTGTAAGAAGTTTGTTTTCACCATGAAAGACTTCATCTGCATCAAGGCTTAAATTTTCGCCGATTTTTTTTATCCTATTGCCCTCAATAAAAATATCTGCACCGTCAATAATTTTTTCTCTTTCTATATCTAAATAAGAAATATTTTTTATAAGTAAGCTCATAATCCCTCCAATAGTATTATTATAACAAAGTTTAAAAAAATTTTTTCAAATTATTGAAATTTCTCACTTCATAAATTTAAACTTTGATATAATGAATGCATGAATGGAAATTATTTAGAATTAAATGTATTTTTCGACATCATTGGCACCATTGCCTTTGCAATTTCTGGTGCCATACTTGGATGCAGAAAGAAGATGGACATACTAGGTGTAATCGTTTTAGGTCTAGTGACTGCTCTTGGAGGTGGATTCATTCGCGACCTAGTCCTTGGAATAACACCGCCAAAGATGTTCCAAAATTCAACTAACGCAATAATATCCACTGTCTTTTCGATTTTGGTCTTTATCTTTTATTCACTTAAGCAGGACTTCGAAAACAGCCATTGGATGAAATTTATGAATAAATTTATGATTATAACAGACACCATTGGTCTTGCCTCCTTTACCATAACGGGAATGGCGACAGCAATCTCCCTTGGCTATGACAAAAAATTTCTTTTGATCTTTGTGGGATCAATTACTGGCGTTGGTGGCGGAATGATTCGAGATGTCTTGGCAGGGACTATTCCCTTTATCTTTCGAGAGCAAATTTACGCTGGCGCCTGCATACTTGGTGCCACAACTTTTATAATAGCAAGACATTTTTGTAACTATCAAATTTCAATGGTCATATGCTTTTTTGCAGTTTTAATCATCAGGCTTTTGGCTGTAAAGAAAAATTGGAATTTGCCGAGAATAAAAAATTAGGAGGGAAAAATGGCAGTAGCAGAATTAACACTTGTACCTATTGGAACAGAAAAGACATCTGTAAGTAAGTACATAGCAGGTGCCCTTGATGCAATTGGAGAAGTGGAAGGACTAACTTATGAACTAAACCCCATGGGCACAGTTATATCTCACAAGGATCTTTCAGTTTTATATGAAGTAATAAGAAGGATGCAGGAGTCTGTCTTTGAGGCTGGAGCAAATAGAGTTTACTCTGTTGTAAAAATCGACGACAGACGCGACAAGGACTACACTTTTAAGGATAAAGTCGTATCCGTTAATGAAAAGAGAAAAAATAAATAGTTATAAAAAATTAAGCCTCATCAGTGATGGGGCTTTTGATAAATTAATTTGAATAAAAAATTTTTATGGAGGAGGAAATATGTACGAAGGATTTTTAACTGATGTCAAAGGAATTAAACTTGGTCACGCAGAAGATGATGTCGCCCTAACTGGTACAAGTGTAGTCTTGTGCGAAGATGGTTTTACTGCAGGTGTTGATGTTCGTGGTGCTGGACCTGGCACTCGTGAAACTGATCTTCTAAGGGCAGAAAATTTAGTTCAAAAGGTCCACGGGGTTTTCTTAACTGGCGGCTCTGCCTATGGTCTTGATGTTGGCGGCGGCATAATGAAATTTTTGGAAGAAAAAAATGCGGGCTTTGATGTGGGTGTGGGCGTAGTCCCCATAGTTCCTGGTGCTGTCCTATTTGACCTGGCTCTAGGTGATGCCAAAGTTCGACCCGACTTTAAGATGGGCTATGAGGCTGCAAAGTCTGCAAGAGAAAAAGATGAAACAGAGGGTAATTTCGGTGCAGGTTGTGGCGCAAGCGTTGGAAAAATTTTGGGCAATGACTTTGCCATGAAGTCAGGCATAGGTCAGTCATCAATAAAAGTTGGTGACCTCGTCGTGTCATCTATTGTCGCCCTAAATGCTCTTGGAGATATTTTTGACTATGAAGCTGGAAAAAGAATCGGTGGAGTTTATGACAGGGCAAATAAAAAGTTTTTAGACACAAATAGTCTTTACGAAAAGAGCTTAAACGATTATAATCAATTTAGCCCAGCCAACACAACTATATCTGTCATAGCGACAAATGCAAGGCTAACAAAGGCAAACTGTAACAAGATCTCACAAATGGCTCATGATGGTTATGGAAGAAGTATAAATCCAGTCCATACCATGAACGATGGAGATACTATTTTTACACTTGCAAGTGGCGAAGTTGATGCAGATATAAACTTAGTGGGAATACTTGCGGCAAAGACAATTTCTAGGTCTATTGCCAATGCAATTTATTCAGCAAAAGATTCCGGCGGGCTAGTAAGTTATAACAGCATCAAATAATTTTGATGCATGAAGGGTATCTTTATGAACCCTATCTGGAGGTAAAAATGAATAAAACTACTGACCGTAACAGAAAGCTAGTAATAGCTGCTATGCTTGGTGCAATCACAGTTGTATTAAGTCTAACTCCCCTTGGACTTATTCCACTTGGAGTTATCAACGCCACAACTATGCACATACCTGTAATAATTGCAGCTATAGCTGAAGGCCCTATTGTGGGCGCACTTGTTGGACTTATATTTGGAGTGTCCTCTCTCTTAAATGCAATTTTAAGAAACGCAAGTCCCGTTGCCTTTGTCTTCTACAATCCACTTATTTCAGTTGTGCCTAGAGTTTTAATTGGTATAACTTCTTATTACTCTTACACAGCAATGAAAAAGCTTGAAGACAAAAATTTGAGAAATCTTACAAAAGTTTTGTGGGGACTTGTTTCAATATTCTTGGCATTCCTACTTTATAAGAACATAACTGGCGATGGCTCAACTTTAAATATTACTTTTGTAGTAATACTTCTACTTCTTTGCCTTGGCTTTTTAGTTTATTCCTTTAAGTCAAGCGAAAAGGACTTCCCTATTGCCATAGGTGCCTTTGTAGGTTCCATGACTAATACAATATTAGTCCTTGGAGAAATTTATCTAATCTATGCAAAGAGATATGTAGAAGCCCTAAATATCCCAATGGAAAGTGCAAAGTCAGCAATCCTCGGTGTCTCTGTGACATCAGGCATACCTGAAGCAATACTTTCTGTTATTATCACTACTGCAGTTATAAAAGCTTTGAAAGCAAGGAAGGGTTAATATGTTACTTGCAATTGATATAAACAATAAAAATACCAATTTTGGCATATTTGAAGATGAAAGACTTGTCACGAAATTTTCTATAATGACTGACAAAAATAGGTCCACTGAAGAAATTAAGCTAACTATTAAGCTTATACTCATGGACAAAAAAATAGATTTATCTGACATATCTGACATCATACTTTCATCAGTTGTGCCTGAACTTAATTCAAGCTACGATATCATTTCAAGAGACATACTTGGCAAGAGTCCCATGGTTATTTCTGCTGGAGTGAAAACTGGTTTAAATATAAAATGTGAAAGCCCAAGAGAAGTTGGCACAGACAGAATAATAAGGGCAGTGGCAGCAACTCAAAGATACAGAGAAAATATAATAATAATTTCTGCATCATCAGTTACCACTATTGACTATATCAATGCAAAAAAAGAATTTATGGGAGGATTAATTCTTCCAGGCATTAGCCTTCTCCAAGATTCACTAGTTAGGGGTTCAGCAAAACTTCCCCTAGTAGAAATAAAAAAGCCAGAAGATATAATTGGCAAGAATACAGAAAAGGCAATTCAAAGAGGGATTTACTTTGGCTATAGAAAGGCTGTCCTTGGAATAGTTGATGAAATAATAAAGACCTATTCCCTCAATAAAAATAATACAAAAATTTTAACCACTGGTGCCATGGCAGGTCTTCTTGAAAATGAAATTTATGCCATGGAAGAAGATCAGGCACTGGGAATATTTGGCTTAAAAATAATTTATGACTTAAACAAAAATAAGGCTTCCTGATTGTGAAGTGAACCCGTAAACACGGAACAAATTTAATATTATATTAAGCGGAATGTAACCTATAATTTATAGGGGACATT
>NZ_JBBMFO010000005.1:0-73290 GCF_040096015.1 Peptoniphilus hominis (ex Hitch et al. 2025)
TTTATAAGTCTTAGACAAGTAAATATTTGCTAAATTTTAGCAATAAAAGAAGGAACTGAGCCAAGTGCTTAGTTCCTCCTTACATAAGGATACCCTCTTAGGTTTTGCTTAAGAGGGTATTTTTGTAATATCAATAAAGTTTTTTTATTTCATTTCTCATTCTTATTTTGCCAGCGTGGTAAAAAACCTTGCCTGCCCTCTTGGGATTTAAGAGGGGCATAAGTTTTATTCTTCTCCTTCTTCTTTTTGGCTTTATAAGTTTTATAAAGGCTATTAGTTTAATTAGGCTCTTTAATTTTTTCATATTTCCTCCTATTTTTTCTTCTTACTTGTTTTACTTGTCTTTGTTTTATCTGAAGATTTTTTTGATTTTTCTTGTTTTGATGATTTTTTAGCCTTATCTTTTTTTGGCGAATTATTTTCTTCCTCACCAAATTCATTATACCATTCTCTAGTGTGAACATCGCAGTGTTCCTTTGGGAGAGTCATGTAGTCGTCAGGATAAATTCCGTAGTGATCCTTGGCATCATATTTTTCTTTTCTCTCGAAACGAACTGTGTATAGGACTGACTCACTTGGGCAAAACTGCGTTGCAAGTTTATTGGAGTCCTTGCAAATTAAATATTTTTTAAATAAGTCGTCTTGCTCACTTGGCTCAGTGCCAGAAATATATTTTTCACTGTAAGATGCGCCTGCGTAATCGCTCATCTTTGTGGCAAGCTTGCCGCTCTTTGAAGAAATTTTTCTCGTGACAATATAGGATGGGTCTTCGTCAAAATTTTCAGCCTTGCTCAAATTTTTTGTCATCGTGTTAAATAAGTCAATTGCCGATGACTTATCTGATGCAAGAGAAATTTTTGGCGAGTCTGCTCCTAGCCAAAGGGAAATTGTGTGGCTCTTATTAAAACCATTGACAAAATAATCTGAATTGACCTTGTTTTGTCCCAGGTAAGCGCCAGTTTCTGACTTGCCAATGTGGGCGCCCCTTGCGTTGCCCCTATCGCTATTGGAAATAAATACATCCTTTAAAAGGTGAGAAGTCTTTTCGTCAAAAAGTTTTTTCTTCTTGTTGGAGTTATCAATAATTATATTTCCACTTGGGTCTTCAATTTTTAAAATTGCCGTCTCTTCTTTATATACTCCGTCATTGGAAATTGTCTGATACATCTTTGATAATTGAGAAAGACTTATGCCAACTTGCATATTGCCAAGGGCAAGAGACTCCAAGTTTTCGTCGTTTTTCTTTTTGTTGTCCCTGTGGTCTATAAAATAATCGTCGCCATCTTCTCTTATTATTTCAAATTTTTTAAGGACATCTATGGCCTTGTCCTTTCCAATTTCCTTTAGGACTTCTGCCGCAATGACATTGGAAGAATTTTCCATGGCAAGGCGAAGAGTCATGAGACCCTTAAAGGAATCATAATAATTGTGTGGCCAAAACATTCCGTCAACAGTTGTTGGCACATCGTCATAAACGTCGCCAAGAGTTTTTTCCTCCATAAGGGCAGGTAGGTAAACAGAAAAAGGTGTTAAAGAAGAGCCGGGCTGCCTGTAGGAGTCTGTTGCACGATTTAAAATTTTTGCATTCTTTGTCCTTACATCAAGGCCTCCAATTATTCCCTCCACGAAGCCACTGTCATTGTTGACAACAATCATGGCAGATTGTGGTTGCATAAGAGGACTTGGGTTGAAGTCAAAATATTTATTTGAAATAATTAAGTTGTCATTTTGAAGTCTATAAAAGTCTGGATAGTCCTTTAAGTAGGCTCCGTCAATAATTAAATAATTGTTTTTAAGTTCTCCTGCACCTTCTTCAATTTTTAGACCGCCAATTTCATAGGTGTTTAAAATTTTATTGTCGTCAATAATATAGGCGTCTATGATGTCAATTTTTTGTCCCAAGTCCTTAAAGTAAAGGCTCTTAATTTTTAAATCGCCATGAGAGGAGATGCTGTAAGATGATTTTGGAATTACCAAATTAAAATTTTCATCTAAAATATTGTTGCGAGCGAAGTATAAAATTTCGTCGCCAAAGATAATGTTGTTGCCCTCATCGAAGTTTAGGTTTAACATCCTGCTGCCGCCACTTGATGACCTATTTAACAAAAAGTTTTTGAAGTTTTCGTACTTGTCTTCTAAGTCCTTTTGAATATTTTCATCAATTGTGGAGTAAACCTTGTAGCCGCCAGTGAAAAGTTTGTGCTCGCCTTCTTCCAAAGATGTCTTATAAAAATCAGCAAGGTACCTAGAAGCCTCTTTTTTTATGTAGTCAGTGGAATAGGTAGACATTGTGTGATTTTTAAAATTGCGAGGGTTTAGGGCGCTTACTATGTCATAATTTTTTGCACGCTCATATTCCTTGTCGTCAATGTAGCCAAGCTCGTGCATTCTCATTAAGACAGTTTTTTGCCTCTTAAAGGCGTCATCATTTAAAACCATGTATAAATCCTTGCCGTCAATTTCGCGAGTGCCAATGACCTTATAATCTTCCTTCAAATATTCTTGGGGAACAGATTTAAAGGGCGAATAATTTGTTGGGGACTTTGGTATGCCAGCAAGAAGGGCAGCTTCGGCAATGTTAAGGTCCACTGCATCCTTAGAAAAATAAGTTTGGGCAGCGGCTTCAATGCCATAGGCACCTTGTCCCAAGTTGATTCTATTTAAATAAGCTTCCAAGATTTCATTTTTGTCTAAGACATCTTCAACACGAAGAGAAAGGTAAGCCTCTTGAATTTTTCTGCCAAGAGTTTTTTGGTTAGTTAGATAAACTGAACGCACCAGTTGCTGAGTTATAGTTGAGCCACCACGCAAAAGAGAGCGAGACTTTATATTTGCGGCAATGGAAGATGCAATGCCAATGGGGTCCAGACCCTTGTGCTTATAAAATCTGTGGTCCTCAATGGCTATGAAGGCATTTTTCACATTGTCGGGAATGTCATCTATGTCAATTAGTGTTCTATACTCAAGAGATTCAATTTTTTCAATTAAATTTCCCTCTTTAGAATAAATATAGGAGCTCTGATTAAAGGAGGAGCTCAAATTATTTAAGTCTGTGGCAGGAGTTTTTGAAATAATTGAAACGATAAGTGCTGAAAAAAATGAAATAATTAAAACAAAAATTAAAAGCAGAATTAAAAGTCCGATTTCAATTTTTTGACCCTTATTTAAATTTTTAAAATTATTTTTAAAGTGTGCAAAATTTTTCATAGTTACTCCTTTTTTCAATTATAACATTTTAAGAAGATGATTACTATTATGTTAATTGGCTAAATAGTATTCTATTGGTTTTTTATTAAGTGATTGTAGTATAATGTTATTACATATAAGAATTTTATAAAAAATAATTTTAAGTTAGTAATGTAGTAAAATAAGGGTATAATATTATGACAAAGAAAGATAAGTTAATAAAAGATTTTAGAAGTGCTTCCGCAAAAAACAAATCATATAAAGATTTGGTAAAGCTTGCGGGTTATTTGGATTTAAAAATTCAACAAGGACAGGGTTCTAGGTTTAAAATTTTTGATGCAAAAAATAGAAAATTATTAGAGTTACATAAAAAAAGTGAAGATCAAAACTTTAGAGAATATGAAATAAAATATATAAGAGAAATGTTAGATAAGCTAGGGGTGTAATATGAAATATTTAAAACACAATGGTTATATAGGAGACATTAATTTTTCTGAGGAAGATAATTTGTATTATGGCAAGATTCAAGGGATTTATGCAATAGTTGCCTATGATGGAAAAAATTTAGAGGAATTAAAAGAAGATTTTAAGGAAGCTATCAAAAGTTATGAAGAGGATTTTGAAACAGAAAAAGCTATAAAGAGTTTTGATGATGCTCTAGTAGTTTAAATTTTAGAGGATTGAGGGCTGATATGAAGTTATTACAGTATAATAAACTTTTGGGTTCTTTAGAGTACGATAAAGAAGATAAGGTATATATTGGAGAAATTTTAGGAATAGATGCTTATTGTCCATTTTTTGGAGACACTGAAGAAAAAGCAAAGGAAGATTTTAAAAAAGCTTGCATTGAATATACTGAATTTTGTAAAGAATCAGAAAAATCTAAAACGCAAATAATAGAAGTTAGCTAAAAACAAGAGACAAGGCTAGTGGGCCTTGTTTTTTTATGGGAAATTTTTTTAAAAGAGGAATTTGTCATTATGTAGTATAATGTAGTCATGGATAATGTTTATTTAGAGAATTTAAATTCAAATAAAAAATTAGAGAGAGTTATTATTGTTGGCACAAATATGGGCGCCTACCCTCACAGCCTTGAGACTTCTATGAAGGAGCTTAGTGACCTTGTCTTTGCAGATGGGGCAGAGGTTGTTGGTGAAGTTACGCAAAATATTTTAAAGTTCAATCCAAAATATTTAATTGGCTCAGGTAAGGTTGACGAGATAAAGGAAATGGTTGAGCTCTTAGAAGTTGATGCCGTTGTCTTTAATGACGAGCTTTCTGGCATACAAGTTAGGAACTTGGAGAAGAGAATTAAAAAGAAAGTAATTGACAGGACAAATTTAATCCTAGATATTTTTGGACTTCGCGCCACAACTTATGAGGCTAAGCTTCAAGTTGAGCTTGCCATGCTGGAGTATCAACTGCCTAGACTTCTTGGCATCGACGGATGGTCAAGGACTGGCGGTGGTATTGGTACCAGGGGACCTGGTGAACAAATTATTGAAACTGACAGGAGAAGGTTAAAGAGAGAAATCGACAAAATTAAGGAAAAGCTTGACAAGGCAAAGAAGACTAGAGATACGACTAGGACTAGAAGACTTGATTCCAATATTCCCATTGTTTCCCTTGTTGGCTACACCAATGCAGGCAAGTCCACAATCTTAAATAGATTAAAGGATGAGGACTCAGGAGAGGTCTCTGTGAGAAATATGCTCTTTGAAACTCTTGACCCATCTTCAAGAAAGGCAAGGCTCCTTTCTGGTCGCGAGTTTATAATTTCCGACACTGTTGGTTTTGTTTCCAAGCTTCCCACAAAAATTGTTGAAGCTTTTAAGTCAACTCTTGAAGAAATCAAGTATTCTGATTTAATTCTCCATGTCATTGACGCATCAAGCGAGGACCTAGAAATTCAGTACAAGACTACTATGTCTATCTTAAAGGACATTGACGTCTTGGACAAAAATATAATTACAGTTTTTAACAAGGTTGACAAGGTAAATACAGAGGACATAAATCTTCCTTTAAAAGTTTTGCCTGAGAAAAAGATTTATATTTCTGCCAAAAATGACGAGAACATGGATGAGCTTTTAAAGATCATCGAAGACAATCTCAAGGAAAAATATTTTGATGTGAAATTAAAATTTGCCTACAGCGACACAGATTTACTCTACAAGTTAGTTGAAAAATTTGATGCAAAGCCTCTTTATGAAGATGACGGAATTTATTTGGAATTAAAGCTAGAGGAAAGGGAATACGAAAAAGTAAAGGATTATGTTGTAAATGTATAATTCAATTTTAAAAAGTGGAAAAGCTGAAATTGAAATAAAAAAATCTATTTTCATTGGCAGAGCTTTTTTCGTAAAAAGTGAAGAGGAAGCCCTTGAAATTTTAAAAGATGTAAAGGAAATTGAGAGGTCTGCCACTCACAACTGCCACGCCTATATAATTGGCGAAGATGGACTTACCCAGAGATATTCTGATGATGGAGAGCCTTCTGGCACAGCTGGAGTTCCCATGCTTGAAGTCCTAAAAAAAGAAGACATGAGAAATGTCCTTGTCATTGTCACTCGTTACTTTGGTGGCACAAAGCTAGGCGCTGGTGGACTTGTGAGAGCTTACACTGATGCAGTTGTAAAGGCCCTTGACCATGCTAAAAGAGTTGTGAGGAAAAATTTCACAAGGACAAAAATAATTTATGACTACACCTTTCATGGCGCTATAATTAATTTACTTGCCAATGAAAATTTTAAAATCATTGAAGAAAATTACACAGATAAAGTTGAGGTCACAATTGATATTGCAGATGACAAAAGCATTTTAGACAAAATTAGAGACTTGACCTCTGCAAATTTTATAAATGAAGACTTAGAGGAAATTGAACTTCCAACCATTGAGGGAAAAATTATTTATTAAAAATTAGGAGACATTATGGATTATAAAAAAGTTACAGAAGATTTAGAAAAATGGGTAGGCGACTATGCAAAAAAAGTTGGCGCCAAGGGATTTATTTTTGGCCTATCAGGTGGAATTGATTCAGCAGTTATTGCTGCCATAGCCAAAAGAGTTTTCCCAGACAATTCTCTTGGTCTAATTATGCCTTGTGACAGCATAGATAAGGATAGAGAAGACGCCCGAAAGGTTGCAAAGACAATAAATTTAGAGACAAAGACAATTGACTTGACAAGCACCTTTGAAGAGCTTATGAAGGCATCCTTTACATCAGAAAACAAGATGGCAAGGTCAAACATCAAGCCAAGACTTAGGATGACAACACTTTATTATTATGCCCAAGACCTTGGCTACTTAGTCCTTGGACCATCAAATGCCAGCGAATGGTATCTTGGCTACTCAACAAAATATGGTGACTCTGGTGCAGACATTATGCCAATAGCAAATATTTTAAAGACAGATATTTTTGAAATAGCAAAGGAACTTGGTCTTCCAGAATTTATAATAAATAAAAAACCATCAGCAGGCCTTTGGGTGGGACAAACTGACGAAGATGAAATGGGCTTTACTTATGAAGTTCTTGACTCCTATATCAGGGGAGAAAAAGTTCCAGAAAAAGAAATAAAAGAAAAAATCGACAGGATGCACAAAAACTCTTCTCACAAGAGAGTCATGGCTCCAAAATTTGAAATTTAAAAGGGTGAAATTATGGGAAATCATCAACTTAGAAATTTATCAATTTTATTGGTCATAATGGCAATTTTTGATTTGTATAAATACTTTACTTCTGAAATAATTATTTCAGACTTGATCTACAAATACATTTTTGTCATTGGAGTTTACCTAATAACTTGCTTTGTTATTTATGTAATATCAAGGAGAAATGGTTAAGATGAAAGACTACATCAAAAATGCCCTAGTCTTATTTATTTACTTAATCCTTGTTAGGAGATTTTATATTTACAAGTTTGGGACCTATGAGGGAGAGAAATTAAAAATTGCCCTAATAGCCTTTGTCTTATATGTCTTAACTTACTTTGTCATAGAAAAAATAAAAAATAAAAAAGAAAATTAAAATTTTTCTTGACAAATAATTTTTATCTGCCTATAATACTTTCTAATAAAATAATAAATGCGAAGAAAGAGAAAAAGGTATTTTATAAGTCTCAAAGAGAGTGGGGATGGTGAGAGCCCACAGACAAGTTAGTATCATATATTCACTCTAAAGCATGAAGATTGAAAACAAGTAGATCTTCACGGCAGTCACCGTTATCATGGACTAGAGATTGTTAGATCTTTATTGAGGAAATATTTATATTTCGAACTTAGGTGGTACCGCGAATCCTTCGCCCTATATGGGGTGAAGGATTTTTTTATTATTTTAAATAATTTTTTTGGAGGACAAAAATGAAAAATTTAAAGAAAATGGTAAAAGTTCTTGTATTAGGTGCCCTTGCTGCATCCCTTGTTGCTTGCAGTGGAGACAAAAAGGCAGAAAAAGAAAATGGCAAAATAAAAATTGGAGCAATTCAATATATTGAACACGTGTCCCTTGACAATGCCCTAAAGGGTTTTGAGGACAGGTTAAAGGAAGAAGGCATTGAGGCAGAAGTTGAAGTGGAAAATTTGCAAGGCGACCAAGCTTTAACTACTACTGCACCAAAAAAATTTGAAGGCGATGACTACAAATTAGTTTACGCTATTTCTACTCCAGCAGCACAGGGAGCAAAGACTGCTCTTCCTAATAAAAATATTGTCTATTCAGCAGTTACTGACCCAGTGGAAGCAGGACTAATTGAAGCTCCAGATAAAATTACAAACATCACTGGTGTTAATGATGCAGTTTCTGCCAAGGATCAAATCGAATCCTTCTTAAAAATTTATCCTGACATAAAAACTATAGGAACAATTTTCTCAACTAATGAAGCCAATTCAAAGGTACAAGTGGAAGCTTTAGAGAAGGCTTGCCAAGAACTTGGACTTAAACTTGAAAGTGTTGGAATAAATAATATCAACGACATTGGTCAAGCTCTTTCAACTTTAACTGGAAAGATTAACGCTTACTATGCCTTAACAGACAACACAGTTGCCTCAGCTGGTCCAATCCTTGCTGAAAATTTATTGAAGGAAAAAATTCCATCTCTTTCAGCAGAAGAGGGACAAGTTTCTAAGGGACTACTTATGAGCGAAGGCGTTGACTACTACGAACATGGAAGACAAGCAGCTGATCTTGCCATAAAAATTTTAAAGGGCGAAGACATTAAAAATCTTCACGCAGAAGACAACAAGACTTCAAAGAAAAAGGTAAATGGAAAAACTGCAGAGGCTCTTGGACTTGACCTCAACAACGAAAACCTAAAGGATGCTGAAATTTTAAAATAAAAGGAATAAATTTCATTCAATAAAACTAAATAAAAAATTTTTTGGGAAAAATAAAAAAAGGCTTGACTTTGTTCTGCTACTAGAATATAATCATTTTAATTTAATAAAAGCGTTGAAAGAGAAAAAAGAATTTTTGATGATTTAAGAGAGTTGCCGTCTGGTGCAAGGCAATACACGGAAATTTAACATACACTCTAAAGCTTATTTGTTGAAATTAGTAGGCAAGTACGGAAGCCACCGTTAACTGAGGCTAGAGGTTGTTAGACCTTAAAGTGAGGTAATCTTTTTAGATTATAAAATCGGGTGGTACCGCGAAGTCAGTCTTTCGTCCCAATGTGGATGAAAGGCTTTTTTTATTTTATGGAGGTTTTTTATGAAATTTAGAAGAGTATTTGTTTTAGTTTTGTTGTCATTATTTTTAGTTTCTTGCTCAGTGGGTAAAAACGAGAAGCCAGTGGAAGAAACTGCAAAGGAAAGTGGAGAAGGCGCAAAGACAATTGGCATAATTCAAATTGCCGACCACATTGCCCTTGAAAGAGCGAGAAAGGGTTTTGAAGATGAAATAAAAAAGACAAACCCAGATGTTGAAATTATTTCAAAAAATGCCAATGGAGATTTGACAGTTGTCCCATCAATTATTAAATCTTTCCAAGATAAAAAAGTTGATTTGATATACGCAATTGCAACTCCAGCTGCACAAGGTGCAAAGAATGGCGAAAAGGAAATTCCAATTATCTTTAACGCAGTAACTGATCCTGAAAGTGCAGACCTATTAAAGAACTTGGAAGAACCTGAAGGAAATATTACAGGCGTTAGCGATTACTTCTCCATAGAAGCACAACTTGAAGAAATGATAAGTATTTTCCCAGATATAAAAAACATTGGCGTAATGTTCTCTACTAACGAAGCCAATTCAAAATTCCAAATTGAAGAATTAAAGAAAGCAGCAGCAGGCTTTGGACTAAATGTAGTTGAAGTTGGAGTAAATAATATTAACGATGTATCAACGGCAATAAAGACAATTGAGCCGAAGATTGACATCTTCATGGCAATTACAGATAACACAGTTTCATCTGCATCAACAATTATCGCAGAATCTTTAAAGGCTGCAAAAATTCCTTCCTTTGCATCAGAAGAAGGACCTGTTGAAAATGGAATCTTAATTAGTGCAGGCGTTGACTATGTTGATCTTGGAAAGAAGGCAGCTGGCATGGCAAGTGAAATACTTGGCGGCAAAAAAGTTTCTGAAGTTCCAGTAGCTTTTTCAACTGAAACAAGAAAGGTTGTAAACAAAAAAACTGCTGATGCACTTGGACTAAGTGAAGACGATAATTTAATGAAAGACGCAAAGGTCGTTGAATAATAAATTCACGAAAATTTTTAGGAGGAAGAAAGTTGAATTCAGTAATAATGGAATCCATTGTCATGGGACTTATATTTTCCATATTGACAATAGGAGTAGTAATAACCTTTAAAATTTTAGATTTTCCAGATATGTCTGTGGAAGGGACCTTTCCACTGGGAGCCTTTGTCTTTGCAAAGATGCTAACACTTGGGATGAACCCACTGCTTGCAATGCTATTTTCATTTATGGCAGGCGGCCTTGGCGGATATATAACTTATGTTTTATTTAGAAAATTTAAAATTCAGGCAATCCTTGCAGGGATTTTGACTATGACATTTTTATATTCAGTTAACTTGAGAATCACTGGCACGCCAAATGTTACCTTCTTTGATTATAAAACTGTTTTTCAACTTTTTGAAAGCCTACCAAAGATTGTAATCTTAATTATTATGACCCTAATAATAAAAATTGCCTTGGACTGGTTCTTAAAGACAGAAAGAGGCTACCTCTTATTGGCAACAGGGGACAATGAAAGTCTAGTAAAGGCTCTTGGCAAAAACCCAGACAAGTACATTGCCATAGGTCTCATAATATCAAATGCCCTTGCAGCTTTGGCAGGAGCCTTAATGGCACAGTCAAATGGCTACGCTGACATTACTATGGGTCAAGCTATAATCGTATCAGCTCTTGCATCAGTTATAATAGGCGATGCCTTTTTAAAGAACGCAAACTTTTTAAATAGAACAACAAGGGCAATAATCGGAGCAATAATTTATAGAATCATTTACGGCATAGCCCTTTACATTGGACTTGCTCCAAGTGATTTAAAGGGAATAACTGCAATAATAGTAGTATTCTTTATAGTTTATAACAATGTCTCCTCCAAAGGACTATCTGTATTAAAGGGAAAGAGGGAAGAAAATGCTAAAAATTAATAATATATCAAAAACTTTTTACAAGGGAATGGAAGAAGAAAATCAAGTATTTAATAACTTTTCCCTTGAAATCGAAGACAATAAGTGCGTTGCAATTTTAGGACCAAATGGTTGTGGCAAGTCTACACTATTTAACATGATAAGTGGTTCACTTAACCCAGACAAGGGAGAGATTCTCTTAGACGATGTGGACATTGCAAAATTATCTGAAGACAAGAGGGCAATTGATATTGGAAAGGTAAACCAAGACCCATCAAAGGGAGTTTGTCAAAGCTTAAATATTTTGGAAAATATGTCTATGGCATTTAAGAAGGGCAACAAATTTACCTTCAAAAAATTAATCGACAAGAACAACAATGAAAAAATAATTGAAAAACTAAAATCCATTGACCTTGGGCTTGAAAACAAATTAAAGACACAAGTAAAATTTTTATCAGGTGGACAAAGACAATCACTATCTCTATTAATGGCGACAGTAAAAAAGCCAAAGATACTTTTACTTGATGAACACACAGCAGCCCTTGATCCGAAGACATCAAAGCTAATCATGGATAAGACTAATGATTTAATAAAAAAAGAAAAGATCACAACCCTTATGATCACTCACAACTTGAAAAACGCCATAGAATATTCTGACAGAATAATAATGCTAAATAAGGGCGAAGTTGTTCTAGACATTCTTCCAAGCCAAGTGACAGAAGAAGAATTAAATAGAATTTACAACGAAAAAATCGAAGAATCAAATAACCTAGAATCAGAAAAAATAAAAAATTTAGAAAATATGAAACAAATAGAAAAAATCGCATAAACCTCATAAAATAATTGCATGGAAAAAGTCCTACCTTTTGTCGGGTAGGGCTTTTTCCTTAATGTAGAATTTTATTTTAAAGTGAGAGTAAACTCGTCACCAACTTTTTGTTCTCCAATAGGCATTTCTTTGCCGTCATAGCTGTGAACTGTCACTCTGTATAATTGGCATTTTAGTGTTTTGATTTCATTTAAAAGTTCATCGGCAGTGACTTTGCTAGTGACTGGTGAAAAGTAAAGGTTGGATTTGTTTTTCTCTGCTTCACAAGTTTCAAAATAAACAAATCTGTCCTTGGGATCTCTTGCTTTTATTGAATAAAGATATCCATCTTCGGTGTCAGGATAGCTTAGTACAATTTTTTGTGAAGCTGGGCTTGTAGTAAAGCTTTCAATGACAATATTATTAGTATCTGGAATAGTAAAGTCCTTTGCTATAAGATTTTTATTCATTTTCATTTGAGACATATCTATATTTGTTGAAAGATTAATTTTTTTCTTGTCTCCTAAAAACTCATCGAAGAAAAATTCTAAATTAACTTTGCCTTCTTTTGGCAAGGAGTCTTCTAAATCATATTTAAGAGTATAGACATTTACTTTTTCATCTTCAGGTAAAGTATATCCAGAGCCAGTAGAACTAAGAATATTATTTTTCTTGCCATTAACCTTAAGTTCAGTTAGGTTAACTTCTCCAGAGAGCATTTTTTCTGAGTCATTTAGACTCAAAATTACAGTGTATAAATTGTTATCTTCAATAATAAATTTATCAAAAATATATTTTTTGCCATTTATTTTAAAAGCTTCGTTTAAATTTATGCTGTACTCATCAACTTCTCTTGATAAACCCATGGCATCAGATAAGGTAATTTTAAAGTTACTTGCTAATTCTCTTGTCTTTGCCAATACATAACCACCAGATGTGTAGTTTGATATGCCAAAAACTAAAATAAGTGATGCTGCTATTGCCGCCACTCTTTTATTAAACTTATTTTTCTTGTTTTTTATTTTTAATGATCTCACAGTTCTTTTAAGATTTTCTCTTTCAAAATCATTAAGAGGAACTTCTTCATATTCAATTTTCATGTCGTTTAACTCATCATAAATATTATTTTTCATAAAAACTTTCCCTCCATTTTTTTAAAAAATTTCTTCCTCTGCTAACTTTTTTATAGGCATTTGCTGTGGAAATATTTTGTTTAGATGCTGCCTCTTTATAGGAAAGACCATGGATAAAAATATTTTCAAAAAGTTTTTTGTCTTCGTCATTTAAAAGTGAAAGGATTTCTTCTATTTCTAGATTTGAAGATAAATCTGAATCGACGATTTTTGAATCTTCATCTAGTCTAAGGCTTTCAAATTTAATTTCTTTTCTAAGAATATCTATGGCTCTATACTTAGCAACAAGAGCACACCAGTTTTTAAAAGTAGACCTACTTGAATCAAAGTATTTAATATTTTGCCATATACTTAAAAGTGCGTCATTCATGGCTTCTTCCCAAAGGTTTGGATATTTCCAAAGCGTTTTTGAAATAACTCCCTTTAATATTTTTCCGTACTCTTCAATAAATATATAAAGGGCATCTTCATCTTTATTTTTTAGCCTTTCTATCAAGTCTTTATTATCCATATTTCCTCCTTCACTAATATATTCGTGATAGAGATAATAATTCTGACAAATTTTTAAAAATAGAATTTATGAAAAATAATTTTGAGCACAAAAAAACTACTTTGGCTTAACCAAAATAGTTTTTTTAAATTAATATTTAAGTTCCTTGCTTGAATAGATTGTGTAAGTCAATACTATCATGAGGATAAATATGACTGCATTTGCTATTATGCCAAATAGGTTTAAGTCTGCACTGACAAAGCTATAAGGTCTAAAGGCTTCGTTAGGGAAGTAAGATACAACCATGCCAAAGACATCGCCCATAACTTTTCCTACAATTGTAAGTAGTACAATTAAGAATACAAATAGTGCAGCTACTGCATCTTGGTGTAGTGAAGATTTTGACATTGAAGAGAAGAAGTAGCCAATGGACATAAATACTAGACCTGAGCCAAGTAGTCCAACGAAAACTTTTACTACTGCTTCAAAAATTTCAAAGCTTGTTATTTCAGCAGCATCACTTGCTCCAATTCCTATGGAAGAAATTCCAAGAACAAGTCCAACTGTTGCAAGTCCCATTATTATTAAAAATAAAATATAAGTCAACAAGTTGGCGGCAATTTTTCCTGTTACAATTTCTGATTTTGAAATTGGGTTTGAATAAATGTATTCAATGTTGCCTGAGCTTTGTTCCTTAGCAAGGGAGCTTGCTCCAAGTTGCATTGCAAATACAAATATTAAAACTGCAAGGTAATGGTAAACAAGGGCAAGGTAATCGCCAATATTTACTATGTCCATGCCTTCATAAACTCCCAAAATATTTCTAGTTGGCTCGTTAAAGCTTTCCATAACTGAATTAAATAGTGAGTTCATTTGTGACTCTGCAAGGAAAGGATAGAAGGCAAGCATAAGTCCAAGTAAAATTATTAGGACGATTGCCCAAGATATCATCTTTGCAAAATTTGATTTAAATTCCATATTAAATATCATCTTTATCCTCCTTTAGCCTTGTCTCTTCTGTTGCATTAAAGACGCCTTCATCAGAGGTTTTAAAAATAATTGTATCGTCTTTTCTATTTTCTTCTGAACTGTCGTGGAAAATTTCTGTATTATCAACAAAGTTTTCTTCTACTTTAGGCTCAACTTCATTAATTGTTTCTGCTTTTTCATTTTCTAATTCAGGAGAAACTTCTTCTTTTATTTCAGGAGATTTTTCTTCTCCAAGGACAACTTTATCTTCATCGACAAAAAGATTTGTCTTTGTGTTGTGAATTACATCTTTTTCCGAATTTTCTAAATTGACGCCTTCTACTTCAGAAAAATTATTTTCTGCATCTCTAATTTTTATTGTGCTTTCTGTCACTCCATTAACTTCGGAAGTTTCAAGACCACTTTTAGAAATTTTTTCTGTAGGAGTCTCTTCTGCATCTTTTACTGGAGCAGGAGCTTTTCTTCTAGGAAGCTTTGCATTTTCTCCCTTGTAGTAAGCATTTACCTTGTCAGATAATTTTGCATCTTCAAGTACATAATTTTCAAGGGCTTCTTCATAGATCACCTTTGAAAGTTCAGGAAGAGCTCCATCATAGTAGAGGATTGTTTCATCTTCCTCATCCTTAATAATTCTTGCGCCAATGGAAGTAAAGTAATTTAAATTTCCTCTGTAAGAGTCAATTTTTAAAACCTTGTCTCCAGCTGCCTTTACATTATTGTATTCAGTGTCTTGGATTTTTCCATCAGACAAGTAGGCAATTCTTGAAGAATATTTTTTAGCCTGTCTAAGAGAATCAGATAGTAGTAAAACTGTTAAGCCTTCACTTTCATTTAATTTTTTCACATGAGAGAAGAGTCTATCTATATCCTTTTCTTCTAAAAATTTTGCTGGAGAGTCTAAGATTAAAAGTCTTGGTTTTATAACTAAGGCATTAATAATTGCAAAGAGTTTTCTTTCTCTATCTCTTAAGTCGCAAATGCGAAGGTTTGAATTAAATTCAAAATAATCACAAAGGACATCAATGTCTTCTGTGTTAGACAAACCATGTGCGCTAAGTGTCTTCTTTAGTAAAGTATAAGATTTTATCTTTGAATCGAAAATCATATCTTCAGATACGAAGGACACAGTTTCTTTTATTTCTTTTGATTCCTTAAATGAATCCATATCATAAACCCTAATAGATCCACTACCAGGTTTTAAGTATCCCATTATAATTCTAGCAAGAGTTGTCTTTCCGGAGTTTTCTGTTCCAAGAAGAGAGAAAAATTCGCCATCTAAAATTTCTAAATTTAAATTTGATAAGACTTTTTCCTTGCCCTTGCGTTTTGTCAGGTCATTTATGACGATGGCACTCATACTATTCACCTCTTTAATAATTGATAAACTCATTATACAATAAAAAATAGCTAAATAAAAGTTAAGAGTGGATTTATAATTGCTTGGCAAAAAATTTTTAGAGAAAAAACATCGATTAATAAGTCGAAAATTTTAAAATCATAGAAAAATTTATTGCAAATCTTTTAATGAGGAAAATTAAATGACGACTTGTCTCGCCTGTGATATAATTTTAACTTGAATGGAGGTTTTCTAATGAAACTTGGAATCGTAGGACTACCTAATGTTGGTAAGTCAACTTTATTTAATGCCCTAACAAGTGCTGGTGCTGAAGCTGCAAACTATCCCTTTGCAACTATTGAGCCAAATGTTGGGGTTGTAAATGTACCTGATGAACGATTAGATGTGCTTGCAAAGATTAGCAAGTCAGAAAAAATTGTTCACACTAATATAGAATTTTATGACATAGCTGGTCTTGTTAAGGGTGCCAGCAAGGGCGAAGGACTTGGAAATCAATTTTTATCAAATATTCGTGAAGTTGATGCCATTGTCCATGTAGTAAGATGCTTTGACGATGAAAATATTATTCACGTTGACGGCTCTATAGACCCTCTTCGTGATATTGAAAATATAAATTTGGAATTAATTTTTTCAGACCTAGAACAAGTGGACAACAGATATGGCAAAGTGGTAAAAAAAGCTAGAGCAGAAAAATCTCTTGCCAAGGAAAGAGATCTATTGGAAAAAATAAAATTAGCCTTGGAAGAAGGAAGACCTGCAAGAGAAGTTGAACTTGACGAGGAAGAAGAAAAAATAATAAAAAATTATTCTCTTCTAAGTGCAAAGCCAGTCATCTATGTCTGCAATGTGGCTGAAGAAGACATAAACAAGGAAGACAATGAATATGTAAAAAAAGTTAGAGCCTATGCAGAAAAAACTGGCGACGAAGTTGTTGTAATCTCTGCAGAAATCGAAGCAGAAATTGCGGCTCTCGACCAAGACGAAAAGGAACTCTTCTTGGAAGAACTTGGTCTCGATTCTTCAGGCCTCGACAAATTAATTAAGTCTTCCTACAAACTTTTAGGTCTAATTTCATTTTTAACTACTGGTGAAATGGAAACTAGGGCTTGGACTATTAAGAAGGGTTCAAAGGCTCCAACAGCTGCAGGAAAAATCCACACTGATATGGAAAGAGGATTTATTAAGGCTGACACTGTTAGCTACAAGGACTTAGTTGAGTCAGGTTCTGTTGCTGTGGCAAGAGAAAAGGGGCTTATAAGAAGTGAAGGTAAGGATTATGTCGTAGAAGATGGCGATGTAATTGTATTTAAATTTAATGTATAGGTGATTTATGATTAAACTAGTTTCTATGGATTTAGACGAAACTCTTTTGACTACAGATAAGGTCATTACAGAGAGTTTTGAATCCTTTGTAAAAAAACTAAAATCAAATAATATTATTCCAGTAGTGGCAACGGGAAGAGAATACTATTCTGCCCATAAATTTGTGGGAAATAAGGTTGACATAGATTTAATTTGCAACAATGGAAATGTAATTAGAGATAATTTATCTGGCAAGGTTCATTATGTAAATCCAATTAGTGACGAAGACTTAAAGAGGGTCATGGCCTTTGATGACAATGACAAAGTCTTTACATCACTTCACATAGAGAGAGATGATGGAATTGATCTTGTCTACAAGAAAAAGAATTTTACAAATTTTGAGGGCACTTATGTGGACGCCTTTAGGGGAAGAAATCTCGCTCTTGATGATTTTAATAATTTAGAGGGCAATCCTCTATCCATTGTCTTTGCAGGAAGCCATGACGATTTAGTAGGTCTTAGAAATAGGATGAGAGACGAAATTTCTGATAGATTTAATTTTCACATCATGAAAATTAGAAGAGAGCCAAAGTGGATGCTGGAAGTCTTGCAAAAATCTGGCGACAAATTTTACGGCGTAAAAAAATATGCAGAAATTAGGGGAATTGACTTAAAAGATGTTGCGGCAATTGGCGACGACTCCAACGATGTAATGCTAATAAAATCTGTTGGCCTTGGCATTGCCATGAAAAATGGTGTTGAAAGACTAAGAGAGGCAGCCGATGTGGTGTCTGACTTTGACAACAATAGTGATGGAGCAGTAAAAATTTTAGATAAGGTTTTATTTGGTGATTAAATGAATATTAACTGGTATCCAGGTCACATGAAAAAGACCATAGAGGACATAGAGGAAAAATTAAAACTCGTGGATTTTGTAATCGAGATAATTGACTCTCGCATTCCCTATTCAAGTAGGAACCCTCTCTTTAAGGACCTTTTAAAAAATAAAAAGAGACTTTTAATTTTTAATAAGTCTGACTTATCAGATCCAAAATTAAATGAAGAGTGGATGGAAAAAATCACTGACGAAAATAATTTTGCCATATCTTACAATGCCATGAAGCCCAATGTAAATTTAGTTGTAAAAAAATCTGAAGAACTCATGGCAGATGAGATAAAAAAATACCAGGACAAGGGTCTAAAAAAGGGTCCACTTCGTGCAATGATTGTGGGCATACCAAATTCTGGCAAGTCAACTTTTATAAATTCAATTTCTGGCACAAAATCTGCAAGGACTGGCAACAGACCTGGAGTTACAAAGACAAATCAGTGGATAAAGATTCACTCAAAGCTTCATCTCCTTGACACGCCAGGAGTTTTGTGGCCAAAGTTCGAAGAAAAGGTTGGACTTAACCTTGCCTTTACTGGTGCCATAAAAGATGAAATTATGGATAGGGAAACTCTAGCCTTAAAATTAATTGAAAAATTAAAAAATATTGCACCAGCTTCTCTTGAAGAGAGATATAAAATTTCTGACATAAAAGAAATGTCGCCCCTTGAAATTATGGATGAAATTGGAAAAAACAGGGGCGCCCTTATGCGTGGCGGTCTCATAGATTATGAAAAAGTTTCTGGAATTATCTTAGACGAATTTAGAAAGGGAACTCTTGGAAGAATAACTTTGGAGGAGCCCAATGAATTTTTATAATTTTGAAAATGAATATTACGAAAAGGGCTACAAAAATATATGCGGCATTGACGAAGTTGGCAGGGGTTGCCTCTTTGGCGATGTAGTTTCCTGTGCAATTATTATGCCCAAGGATGACTTCATCGAGGGAGTAAATGATTCAAAAAAACTTAGTCCCAAAAAGAGAGAAGAACTCTACCCAAAAATTTTGGAGTCTTGCCTTGCTGTTGGCATTGGCAGGGCCAACCCAGATATAATTGACAAGGTAAATATAAAAATGGCGACACACATTTCCATGATAAATGCTCTTGAAAATTTGCGCGACAAGGAAGGCAAAAAAGTTAGTGCAGATTGTGTCTTAATAGATGCAGAGACAATTGAAACTGGAATTTTTCAAAAGGCAATCATAAAGGGAGACGAGTCCTGCTACTCCATTGCCTGTGCCTCTATAATTGCAAAGGTCTATAGGGATAATCTTTGCGACAAGTGGGCAGAAGAATATCCTCACTACGGCATCGAAAAGCACAAGGGCTATGCCACAAAGTATCACAGAGAGGCACTTAAGGCTTATGGTCCAACAGTAATGCACAGAAAATCTTTTTTGAAGAATATAAAATCATGGTAGGGCACAATTTATTTTTTGGGAATCTTGGAGAGGACATTGCCACAAAATTTTTGGAGCAAAAGGGCTATATAATATTAGAAAGAAATTACAGGGCTCTTGGGACAGAGATTGACATTATAGCAAGGGATAAGGATGAAATTGTTTTTGTTGAAGTGAAGTCTCGTAACTCAAGAAAATATGGCGACGCCTATGAAGCTGTCACTGAATTTAAAATGCAAAACATAATACAGACAGCAACAGCATATATTATGGAGAAAAATCTTTTTGACATAATGGTGCGTTTTGACATAATTGAAATTTATTTTAAGGAAAAGGAAATCAATCACATAGAGTCGGCATTTATGCTTTCATAAACTAGGTTAAGCCTAGTTTTTTTATTTGCAATAAATATTTGATTATTAAAAAACTTGTGTTATTATAGTTAATAGAAAAAAACACAGTAATTTTGTATGAATTATTTTTTATAAATGGAGGAAGTATGACAGAGTTATTAAGAGTAGAAAATTTAAGTGCAGGCGTGGAAGATAAGGAGATCTTAAAAAATATAAATTTAAAAATTAATTACGGCGAAGTTCACGTAATTATGGGACCAAATGGTTCAGGCAAGTCCACACTTGCCAATGTAATTATGGATAACCCAGTTTACAATGTGACAAGCGGCAAAATATTTTTAGATGGCGAAGACATAAGCGACCTTACAACAGACAAGAGAGCTAACAAGGGACTTTTTATGTCCTTCCAAAGTCCAGAAGAAGTTCCAGGAATTTCTGTAGAAAATTTTATTAGAACAGCTAAGTCTTTAAAGGAAGACAAGACAATTTCTATTTTAAAATTTAAAAAGGAAATCAAAAAGGAAATGGAAGAATTAAAAATGGATTCTTCTTATGCAGAGAGATACTTAAATGTTGGCTTCTCTGGTGGAGAAAAGAAGAAAAATGAAATTCTTCAAATGCTTATGCTAAATCCAAAGCTTGCCATTCTTGATGAAACAGATTCAGGACTTGATGTTGATGCAACAAGAATAGTTTCTAGTGGAATTGAAAAGTTTTTAAATAAGGACAATGCAGTTTTAATTATCACTCACCACAAGGAACTTATAGATAATATAAAACCTGACTTTGTTCACGTTATTTTAGACGGACAAATTGTAAAAGAAGGAGACGCTTCTCTAATTGATAAAATCGAAAAAGAAGGATTCAATTGGATAAGAGAAGAGGTGAAATAATTGGCTAAGACAGAAAAAACTTATGTAGAAGACATGGACCGCGGCGTCTATGATATTAAAAATAAATTCACTTTTAGGTCCAAGACTGAAAAGGGACTTACAGAAGAAATTGTAAGACAAATTTCTGCTGAAAAAGATGAACCAGAATGGATGCTTGAAAGTAGACTAAAGGCATTAAAGATTTTTAATGAGAAGAAAAATCCTGACTGGGGTCCAGACCTTTCAGAAGTTGATATGGATAAAATCACAACTTACATCAGACCTGATGCTGACATGTCTGACGACTGGAAAAATGTTCCCGATGAAATAAGAGATACTTTTGATAAGCTTGGCATACCTGAAGCTGAAAAGGAAGCTATGCTTTCTGGTGTTGGAGCACAATATGACTCTGAAGTAGTCTATCACAACATTCAAAAATATTTGTCTGACCAAGGAGTTATTTACACTGACTTTGAAAGTGGACTTAAAAAATATCCAGAAATCGTAAAAAAATATTTTAGCAAGTGCATCACGCCAAAGCTACACAAGTACGCTGCCCTTCACTATGCAGTTTGGTCTGGTGGCTCTTTTGTCTATGTGCCAAAGGGAGTAAATGTAGATATACCTCTACAATCTTACTTTAGACTTAACGCTCCAGGTGCAGGTCAATTTGAGCACACACTAATTATCGTAGAAGACGGAGCCTACTGTCACTTCATAGAAGGCTGTTCTGCTCCAAAATATAATGTAATAAACCTTCACGCAGGTGCAGTTGAACTTTTCGTTGGCGAAGGTGCAACTCTTAGATATTCAACAATTGAAAACTGGTCAAGAAATATGTACAACTTAAATACAAAGAGAGCCATTGTTGAAAAAAATGGAAAGATCGAATGGGTTTCAGGTTCCTTTGGTTCAAAGGTTTCAATGCTTTATCCTGCATCAATTTTAGTTGGAGAAAATGCATCTAGTGAATTTACGGGCATTTCTTTTGCAGGTGAGGGACAAAATCTTGACACTGGGGCGCAAGTTGTTCACGCAGCACCACACACTAAGTCAACCATTAACACAAAGTCAATTTCAAAATCTGGCGGAATTGCAATTTATAGGGGTCTCGTTGAAATAAAGGAAAATGCTGTGGGCTCAAAGAACTCAACATCCTGTGAGTCACTTATGCTTGACTCAATGTCTCGCTCTGACACAATTCCTACAATAAATATTGAAAACAACGACATCGACATTGGACACGAGGCAAAAATCGGAAGAATTTCTGACTCTGTAATTTTTTATTTGATGTCAAGAGGAATTTCAGAACAAGAGGCAAAGGAAATGGTTGTAAGAGGATTTGCAGAGCCAATTGCCAAGGAACTTCCTATGGAATATGCAGTTGAGATGAACAACCTCATTAACCTTGAACTTGTTGGAGCTATTGGGTAGGTGAAAGATGAATATAATTGGAAATGAAATTGCCTTTAAGACTTTTAGCTTTTTAAAGGTAAATGAAACTGAAATAAAAATTCCTGAAATTAAAGGGATCTTATATAGAGAAGTTGGAGAAAAAAATCCAGGAGAAATTTCTGAATTTGAAAAAATAAAATATGGAATTTCAGAAGATGCACTAGAATTAAATAGAAAATATTTAAATTATTATAATTCTTACGAGGCAAAAGAAGGTGAAGAGAGAGAAGACTTTAAGTTATTTGAATTAGATGACGATTATTCTGAACTCTTTGATCTTCATCACATTATTGCAGAAAAAAATTCAAAATTAAAAGTAGTTTTAGACTACACATCTTCTGGTCAAGGTGAAAAATTCAGAAATTCTGTAATAAAAGTTCTTGCCAAGGAAAATTCTGAAGTAGAAGTTTTCGTAATTGCAAGAGATGATGACAAGTCACTTGTCCTTGAATCCATTGGCATTTATACAGAAGATGGAGCAAAGGTAACTCTTCACCAATATGAACTTGGGGCAGGAAAACTTTACACAAATTATAAGTGCGAGTTAATTGGAGAAAAATCTCAGTCAATAGTAGATTCAATTTACTTTGGTCAAAAGGACGAGTATCTAAACATGAATTACGACATGATTCACAGGGGCAAAAAGACTGAGTCAGATATTTTAGTTAATGGTGCCTTAAAGGATAGAGCCTTTAAAAATTTTAAGTCAAACCTACAATTTATTGAAGGGGCAAGGGGTGCTGTGGGCTCAGAAGAAGAGTATTCAATTTTACTTGACGACACAGTTCATTCAGTATCAGTCCCACTAATGCTTGCCCACGAAGACGATGTAGTTGGCAATCACGCATCAAGTGCAGGTAAGCTTGACATGGACCAAATATTTTATTTAATGTCTAGGGGCATTAGCCACGAAGAAGCTGAAGCCTTAATAGTTGAATCTAAATTTTCTCGTGCTATTGATGCTCTTTCTGATGAAAAGTTGAGAAAAGAAGTTTGGGATTCAGTTAGAAAAATTATAAAGAGAGGAAATTAATATGTTTACAAAAAATGAAATTGAAGATATTAGAAAAGAGTTTCCCTTTTTAAAATTAAAGCCAAATGGCAAAGACATTGTCTACTTTGACAATGGGGCAACTACACAAAAGCCTCGTGAAATCATAGAAAATATAAAGAATTTTTATGAAAATGAAAATGGAAACCCCCACAGGGGAGCTCACTATCTTGCCATGAAGTCCACAGTAGTTTATGAAGATGCAAGACAAAAGGTTGCCGACTTTGTGGGAGCAAAAAAGGCAAGTGAAATTGTATTTTTAAGGAATGCAACAGAAGCACTAAATTTAATTGCCTACTCCTATGGACTTAATAATTTAAGTGAGGGCGACGAAATTTTAATTTCAATAATGGAGCACCACTCAAATTTAGTTCCTTGGCAAGAAGTTGCCAAAAAAACTGGGGCAAAATTAAAATATTTATACATTGACGAGGACAAACAAATTCCTTTTTCTGAAATTGAAGAAAAAGTCACTGAAAAGACAAAAATTTTGTCAATAACAGGTGCATCCAATGTAGTTGGAACAAATCCAGATATTGAAAAAATTGTAAAATACGCAAGAGAAAAGTCACCTGCAAAAATTATTTTAGACGGTGCACAACTTGTGCCTCACAGAAAAGTAAATGTAAGCCAGCTTGATGTTGACTTTCTTGCCTTTTCTGGACACAAAATGTATTCTGCTCTAGGCATTGGTGTCCTTTATGGCAAAGAAAAATTATTAAATGAAATGGAACCCTTCCTATCAGGTGGCGACATGATTGAATATGTTTACGAAGACAAGACAACTTTCTTAGATGCACCACAAAGATTTGAAGCAGGAACTGCCAATGTTGAAGGTGCAGTAAATCTTGCAGCAGCCATTGATTTTATAAATAAGTATGGCATGGATAAAATTGACGAATATGAAAGATATTTAACTGACTATTGCTACGACAAATTAAAAAAATTAGATTATCTTGAAGTTTATACGACAAGCGACAAGAACAGGGCACCAGTAATATCTTTTAACTTTAAAGAAGCTCACCCTCACGATGTTGCATCAATTCTTGACACTTTTGGCATTGCCATAAGGTCAGGTCACCATTGTGCTCAACCACTTCACAGATTTTTAGGTTCAAACTTTTCTTGTAGAGCAAGTTTTGCGATTTATAATACAGTGGAAGAAATTGATTATTTCGTTGAACATCTTGAAGATGTAAGGAGGATTTTAGGAATTGAATCTTGATAATATTTACACTGAATTAATTTTGGAACATTCAAGAAATAAACACAATAGACATGAATTAGAAGATTACACTCACAAGGAACTTGGACACAATCCAAGTTGTGGCGATGAAATTACTCTTGAATTAAAAGTAAAAGATGGAATAATAGAAGACATTTCTTATACAGGTCATGGCTGTGCAATTTCACAAGCATCAACATCAATAATGTGTGACAATGTAAAGGGCTTAAAGGTAGAAAAAGCCATTGAAAGGGCAAAAAAATTTATAGGAATGGTAAAGGGAGAAGTTACTGACCTTGATGAACTAGAAGATCTTGACGATGCCATTGCCTTTGAATCTATTAGCACACTTCCTGCCAGAGTTAAGTGCGCAGTCCTTTCCTGGTACACCTTAAAGGACATGTTAGAAAATAATAAAGAAGAAGGATCTTTTATTCCAGAATAAGAGGTGATTAAATGAAACTTTCTACTAAGGGTCGTTATGGACTCATGGCAATGTATAATTTAAAGGAAAATATGGGCAAGGGTCCCATTGCACTAAAGGATATTGCAAAGGAAGAAAATTTATCTGAATCTTACTTGGAGCAACTCTTCACACTCCTTAGGAAGGCTGACCTTGTGAAATCTATAAGAGGAGCAGGCGGCGGCTATGTCCTTTCAAGAGACCCAAAGGAAATTGCAATAGGAGAAATAATAAATGCCCTTGAAGGAGACATGTCCCTTTCATGTTGCGACCTTGGCAAAAATTCTAATTGTGGCAAGCTTAAGGATTGTGCAACAAGAGATATTTTATCAAAACTTCAAGGACAAATTGAAGATGTAATGGAGTCCATGACTCTAGCAGACATGTGAGGTTATTATGATTTACATGGACAATGCTGCCACTACAAAAATAACAGATAGTGTTTTTAATGCTATGCTTCCCTATTTAAGAGAAAACTATGGGAATGCATCGGCAATTTATTCTCTGGGACAAAAATCTAGGGCAGCAATTGAAAATTCAAGAATAAAAATTGCAGAAATTTTAAAAACTAAGCCCAGTGAAATTTATTTTACCTCATCAGGTACTGAGTCAGACAACTGGGTTATAAAAGAATCATTGAATCCAAGGGAAAAACATCATATAATATCATCAAGGATAGAACATCCAGCTATTTTAAATTCACTTAAGGCAGTAAAGAGCTTGGGGAGTGATTACTCTCTGATTTCTGTTGACCAAGAAGGCTTTGTCAATTTAGATGAATTAAGTGAAAAAATTAGGGACAATACAAAATTAATTTCCATTATGTTTGCCAACAATGAAATAGGAACTATAGAGCCCATAGAAGAAATTTCAAAAATTGCTGGCGAGAAAAATATTTTACTGCACACAGATGCAGTGCAAGCCATGGGCAATGTCAATTTTAACCTAAGAGATTTAGATGTGGACATGCTTTCTATATCAGGTCACAAACTTGGAGCTCCCAAGGGAATAGGAATTTTATATATCAAAGAGGGTACAGAAATTTCTCCCTTCATAAATGGTGGAGAACAAGAAAGAGGCATGAGAGCCTCCACAGAAAATGTGGCATCTATAGTTGGCATAGGAAGGGCTCTAGAAGATGCCTACGTTAATATTGACGCGAACATAGAGTACACAAGAGATTTAAGAGATTATACTATTGAAAAACTTTTAAACATTGATGGAATTATTTTAAATGGTCCAAGAGAGAAGAGACTTCCTGGAAATATTAATATCACTTTAAAGGATACTAAACCACAAACTATGGTGCAGTACCTAGATATGTATGATATATGTGTTTCCTCTGGATCTGCTTGTGCAGCAGGAAGTATAAATCCATCCCATGTCCTTAGGGCAATTGGAAGAAGCGAAGAAGATTCTCTTTCCATGCTTAGGATTTCCCTTAATCACAACAACACAAGGGAAGAATGTGACTATGTAGTGGAAAAGATAAGCCAAGGGATGAAAAAGTTCAAGAACAGGTGATAATATGTTGGAACAAATTTCCGGTAATGCCGCGAGATTTATGATTTATGCTCTGGCAATATTATCTATACTCCTAATATTTTTGGCGATTTATTATCTGATAAATATTGGGAATAGATATATTGAAGGTAAAAAGAGAATAAGCATAGATTTGCATTTCATTACAAAAATCTTTATAGGGATTTTGATTCTCTATTTAATAACCATAATTTTTAACAAGTTTCCAATTTTGGGTTACACTCTTTCCTCTGCTATTATTGCAATTATTTTTGCTTACATAATAGACCCAATAGTAAATTATTTGGAGAGAAAGGGTGTCAAGAGACAATTTGGTGTAATTATAGTTTACATTTCAGTTGTCTTGATTTTTGGGGTTTTAATAGTTTCTGTTATTCCAAAGACTATTAACGAAATTTCAAAGTTATTGGCAAGTCTTCCAGAAATGGTTGATACCTTAACTAAAAATGTTAATAGTTTTTTGACAGATATTTTTGCTAAATTTAACATTGAACTTCCTGATAATTTTATAGATTTTTATAAAGAGTCAAATCCAAAGGTTGAGGGAAATTTTGAGACTCCACAAATAGTTTCAAATATTTTAAACTCAATGAAAAAAACCATTAATGACTTAGTTACAAAGGCACAAGGCTCCCTTATGGGTTCACTTTCTGGAGTGTTCTCCAAGGTCTATGGCTTTGTGACATCTGCCTTTAGACTTGTCTTAATAATTATTTTCTCCTTCTACTTTTCAGTGGACAAGGAAAAATTCACACATAAAGTGAGAAAATCTATGCCAAATAAATATAGAGAAGACATAACATATCTTGCAAATAGAATTGACATAGCTCTTCAACAATTTATTAGAGGAAGAATGCTACTTGCAATCTTCGTTGGATTCCTCACTATGATTTATCTTTTGATCCTAAGAGTAGACTTTGCCATAATCATTGGACTTATAACTTGTGTGGCTGACATAATACCTTTTATTGGACCTTTCCTTGGTTGTGTCCCCGCAGTTTTATTTGCCTTTATGGATTCACCAATAAAAGCCTTTTGGGTTTTAATTCTCTTCATATTAGTTCAATGGATTGAAAATAATATTTTGGCGCCTAAACTAATTGGAGATAGCACAGGGCTTAATCCACTAATAATTTTAATTTCAATAATCATAGGTGGAGGTATCTTTGGTGTATGGGGAATGGTAATCTCCGTTCCAATAACATCTATAATATTTATACTAATTGATTTTGCGAAAATAAAATACAATGACAGATATAGCTCTAATTGACAATCATATTCTTTATAATTATAATATTTATAGCACATCCTCCCAGGGAATGGGAGGATTTTTAATAGGAGTTGTATATGAAATATTTAGGTTTACACGATATAAGAACTGAATTTTTAAAATTTTTTGAATCAAAGGATCATTTAATACTACCAAGTTTTTCACTAATTCCAAAAAATGACAAATCATTACTTTTAATTGGAGCAGGTATGGCGCCAATGAAAAAATTCTTCACTGGAGAAGAAATTCCACCTGCAAAGAGAGTTACTACTTGCCAAAAATGTATTAGAACTGGCGACATAGATAATGTAGGTTTAACAGATAGGCACGCAACATTTTTTGAAATGCTTGGCAACTTTTCCTTTGGAGATTATTTCAAGCACGAAGTAATACCTTGGGCTTGGGAATTTTTGACAGTTAATCTTGAAATTCCAAAGGAAGATCTTTGGGTTACAGTTTATAAAGATGACGACGAAGCCTACAACATTTGGAAAGATGTAATAGGAATACCTGAAGAAAAAATAATTAGACTTGGAAAAGATGATAACTTCTGGGAACTTGAAGTTGGTCCATCTGGTCCTTGTTCAGAAATTTATGTAGATAGAGGTCTTGAATACGGATCAGCTGACGAAAGACCTGGTGGAGAAGGCGACAGATTTATCGAAGTTTGGAACTTAGTTTTCACTCAATTTGATAAGGACGAAGAAGGAAACTACAATCCACTTTCACATCCAAATATTGATACAGGAATGGGACTTGAAAGAATTGCCACAGTTCTACAAAGGACTGACAATATTTTTGAAATTGACGCAATCAAGGACATTATCGGCGAAATTGCAAAAGTTTCAGGCAAAAAATATGGGGAAGACAAAAAGGCAGACATCTCCTTTAGAGTTATAACAGACCACATTAGGGCTATGACTTTTATGATTTCTGACACAATCGTGCCTTCAAATGAAGGTAGAGGCTATGTCCTAAGAAGACTTATAAGAAGAGCAGCAAGACATGGAAGAAAACTCGGCATAGAGAGAGCCTTCCTTTATGAAATTGCAGACATGGTAATGGACTCTTGGGGAGACCAATACAAGGAACTAAAGGAAAATAGAAAGTCCATTAAGGAAATAATCAGAAGAGAAGAAGAAAAATTCTTAGAAACTATTGATGATGGTCTTGTAAGACTTAATGCCAACATCGAAGAAATGAAGGCAAGTGGTGAAAAATTACTTGACGGCAAAAAAGCTTTCAAACTTTACGACACTTACGGCTTCCCAATTGACTTGACAGAAGAAATCTTAAAAGAAGAAGGTTTCGATGTTGACATGGCAGGCTTTGAAGCTGAAATGGAAGATCAAAAGAGAAGAGCTAGAGAAGCAAGAGAGGACAAGAACATTGGCTGGGCTAACCAAGACAACAAGCACCTATTTGAAGGTCTTTCTAACGAGTTCTTGGGCTATAAAAAAAATGAATGTCAGGGAAATATTATAAGAATAATTTCTGATGAGGACGAAATTGTGGACTCCATAAATGAAGGTGAAAGAGGTATTGTCATCTTGGACAAGACTACTTTTTACGGGGAAAGCGGTGGACAAGTAGGCGATACTGGAGAAATTATTTCTGATAAATTTAAGTTAAAAGTTACAGACACTAAAAAGACTAAGGATGGACTTCACCTTCACCTTGTAGAAGTTGAAGAAGGAAAACTAGAAAAAGCTCCTGTCAAGGCTATTATAGATGTAGGAAGAAGAAATAATATAAGACGAAACCACTCTGTAACTCACCTACTTCACAGAGCCCTTAAGGATGTTTTAGGTAATCATGTAAACCAAGCTGGCTCACTAGTTATGCCAGACAGAATGAGATTTGACTTCTCACACTTTGAAGCAATGTCTAAAGAAGAAATTGAAGAAGTTGAAAAAATTGTAAATGAAAAGATTTTTGAAGGTCTTCCAGTTGAAACTAAGCTTACAAACTTAAATGAAGCAAAGGAAATGGGAGCCATTGGACTATTTGAAGACAAGTATCATGAGGAAGTTAGGGTTCTTTCCATGGGAGATTATTCTCGCGAGCTTTGTGGTGGTACTCATGTTTCCAATACTTCTGAAATTTCCATGTTTAAAATCCTATCTGAAAGTGGTATAAGTAACGGTATTAGAAGAATTGAAGCTATTACTGGTCCTGCTGTTTTGAAATATTTAAATGAACTTAAGGATGAACAAGAAGAAATAGCTAGGGAACTAAAGTCTAATAAAGAAGAAATTTTACAAAAGATAAAATTAAATATTAAGAGCCTAAAGGAAGCAAATAAAGAAATTGAAAAACTTGAACACGACATGGCTAAGGATCAAATTGCTGATATTATGAGTTCAGTTAAAAATAAAAATGGCATAAATTATGTCATCAAAAAATTTGAGGGAGTAGATGTAAATACTCTTCGTGACTTGGCTGATGAAGTTAGAAATAAAGTTGGCTCAGTTGTAGTTTTATTTGCAACAGTAAATGATGGCAAACTTAACTTTGTATGTGCAGTTTCAAAGGATTTAGTTGAAAAGAAAATTGCCGCAGGCAAAATTATAAAAGAAATCGCAAAAGTTGCTGGCGGTGGCGGCGGCGGAAGACCTGACATGGCAACTGCTGGAGCCAAGGATATAAATAAAGTAGGGGAAGCTCTAAACAAGCTAAGCGAGCTTTTATAATATTATCAAAATAGATATTTTATGATATAATCTATTTGGAGGTAATTATGGATCAAAACAATAATACACAAATTTTTGAAAAAAGCAGTTTGGAACAAGAGAGAATTAAGAGTGTTTTAAAGGTTGTTTATAATGCTCTAGAAGAAAAGGGTTATAATCCTTCTGACCAAATTATTGGATATATATTATCAGGCGATCCCACATATATTACAAGCCATGATAATGCAAGATCCATGATACAAGAAGTAGAGCGTGATGAGCTTTTACAAGAGATGTTAAAAGTTTATTTAGAAAAGATTTGAGATGGCTAGACCATCTCTTTTACATATTATATATGTACCTGTAAAGGTTGTGGTTATATGAATAGAGTTTTAGGCCTTGATGTTGGCGATGTGTGGATTGGAGTAGCTATTTCAGATGCTTTGATGCTTACAGCCCAACCTCTTGTGACAATTAAGAGAGAGTCAAATAAAATAGCCTATGATAAAATTCATGACATAATAAAAGAATATAATGTAGAAAAAATAGTGGTAGGTCTTCCAAAGAACATGAACAATACTATTGGGCCACAAAGTGAAAAGGTCATGAAGTTCGCAGAAAAATTGAAGAATAAATTTAATGTTGAAATTGAGTATGTTGACGAGAGAATGACAACTTTAATGGCAGAACAAGTTTTAATAGAGGGTTCTGTTCGCAGAGAAAATAGAAAAAAATATATAGATAAAATTGCAGCCACATACATTCTGCAATCCTATCTGGATAGATTTAATTTATAGGTGATAAAATGGATAAAATAAAATTATATGATGAAGATGGCGTTGAGGTTGAATTTTTTGTTGACGCAAAATTTTCAATTGATGACACAGACTATGTTGCACTCTATACAGATGAAGAAGAGCCAGAAATCTATATATTAAAAGTGATAGAAGATGAAGATGGTGACGAGCTTCTTGCTGGCATCAATGACGATGAACTTGAAGAAGCAAAAAAAGCCTATGAAGAACTTTTGGACGAATTAGACTAGGTGATATTATGGATATAAATATTGATCCTGTTAAGAAAATCTTAAAAGACAAGGGTTACAAATACACAAAACAAAGAGCTAAGGTTTACGAAATCTTTTTGGACAATAAGGATAAACACATGACTACTGAAGAAGTTTATAATTTAGTTGCAAAAAAAGACCCTGAAATGGGTATTGCAACTATTTATAGGACCGTCCAATTATTTCACAAGCTTGGCGTATTAGATCAAATTGTATTTGACGACAACATTGTTAGATATGAACTTAGAGTCCCAAGTGAAGGTCATAGACACCATCATCTTGTCTGTATAAATTGCGGAAAAGTCGAAGAAGTTGATATCGACAATTTAAATGAACTAGAAGCTAAAGTTGAAAAAGAAAAGAATTTTAAGATAGTTGACCACACTCTAAAATTTATGGGTTATTGCGAAGACTGCCGCCACAAATTTGAGGAGAAGGCAAATTAATGAAAAATACTAATAAAGTGAAGATAATTCCACTGGGAGGACTTCACGAGATTGGAAAAAATCTTACAGTTGTAGAATACAGAGATGATATTATTATTATCGACTGTGGTATGACTTTCCCAGAAGACGAAATGCTTGGTATTGATGTTGTAATACCAGATGTGACTTATTTGGAAAATAATAAGCATAAGATTAAAGGACTTGTATTAACTCATGGTCACGAGGACCATATTGGTGCCATTCCCTATGTTTTAAGGAAGTTGGACTTAGACATTTATGGAACGGGACTTACTATTGGACTTTTGGAAAATAAATTAAAGGAACACAGACTTTCTAAGGACAAGCTCCATGTAGTTAATGCTGGAGATGTAGTGAAGCTTGGCAAAATGGAAGTTGAGTGGATAAATGTAAACCACTCCATACCCGATGCCTGTGCCCTTGCCATAAAGACACCTCTTGGATATATTTATCATTCAGGAGACTTTAAGGTTGACTTTACGCCAATTAGTGGCAAGCCAATTAACCTAACTAGGATTGCAGAAATAGGCCAAAAGGGCGTTATTGCCATGATTGGTGAATCTACAAACGTCCTTAGACCAGGCTACACAATGAGTGAATCTAAAGTTGGGGAAACCTTTAATAGACTCTTCCAAAACTTGCAAGACAACAGAATTATCATTGCAACTTTTGCATCAAATGTGCATAGAGTCCAACAAATTATAAACTCTGCAGAAAAATACGGCAGAAAAGTTGTCTTATCTGGCAGGTCTATGGTAAATGTTACTGAAACTGCAAGAAGGCTGGGACAATTTAGGGTTAAGAAAGATACCTTTGTAGACATAAGAGATATGGATAAGTATGACGACAGCGAAATTGTGTTAATCACAACAGGTTCACAAGGTGAGCCGATGTCTGCCCTTACTAGAATTGCATATGGAGAACACAGAAAGATTCAGCTTACACAAAATGATGCTATAATTCTTTCAGCAACTCCAATTCCTGGCAATGAAAATGCCGTTACAAAGGTTATAAACAGACTTCTCGAGAGAGGGGCAAAGGTAATTTATGAAACTCTTTCAGAAATTCACGTTTCAGGTCACGCTTGCCAAGAAGAGTTAAAATTAATTTTAAGCTTAGTTAAGCCAAAATATTTTGTTCCTGCTCACGGCGAAGTTAGACACTTGATGAAACACGCTAAGATTGCCACTCAAATGGGAATGCCGGAAGAGAATATTTTCATCATGGAAAATGGAAACTGCCTTGAAATTTCACAAAAAGAGGCAAAGCTTGTTGGCGATGTTCCTTCAGGAAATATTTTAGTTGATGGCCTTGGCGTTGGCGATGTAGGAAATATTGTACTAAGAGACAGAAGACATCTTTCTGAAGATGGACTTATTATAGTTGTAATAACTATTACAAAAGAAGGAAAAGTTGTATCAGGACCTGATATAATTTCAAGAGGATTTGTCTATGTAAGAGAGTCTGAAGATTTAATCGAAGACGCAAAAAATGTTGTTAGAAAAATCTTAAATGATGACTCAAGAGACAATTTAAAGGACTGGAATGGACTCAAGTCTGACATTAGAGACAATTTGAGATCCTATATTTTCAAAAACACAAAGAGAAATCCTATGATTTTGCCAATTATTATGGAAGTTTAGGACATTTAGGGAATCTATTAGGTTCCCTTTTTTAGAGGAATTATGCCAAATATAAATTACGATTATATAGAAAATTATTTGAGAAATTTAAAAGAAATTGACGATGAGAAACTTAGAGAGATGAATGATTTTGCAGAGGAAAATCATGTTCCCATAATCGAAAGGGAAAGCGAAGAATTTATTAATTTTTTGATTTCAATGCAAAAGCCAAAAAAAGTTCTGGAACTGGGCACAGCCATTGGTTACTCGTCCATTTCCTTTGCCAAGAGAAATAAGTGCATAGAAAAAATCGACAGTGTGGAATTAAAGCATGAAATGGCGGAAATTGCCAGGAAAAATATTTCCGATGTAGGCCTTGAAAATATTATTTCTGTTCACGAAAGTGATGCCTATGATTATTTACTTTACTTAGAAGAAAAATATGATTTAATTTTTATTGACGCTGCCAAGGGGCAATACGAAAAATATTTTGACTCTGCACTTAAAAATTTAAATGAAAAGGGACTTATAATCTGCGACAATGTTCTCTTTAAGGGCATGATTGCAGAGGACTCCCTAGTTAAGAGAAGAAAAATAACTATTGTAAAAAGACTTAGAAAATTTTTAAAGGACATTTCAGAAGACGAGAGATTTATCTCTTCTGTCGTTCCCATTGGAGATGGAGTCCTTTTAGTTAGGAGAAAAGATGAAGAAGATTGAACTTTTAGCACCAGCTGGTGATATTAATAAATTAAAGACTGCAGTAGACTATGGTGCCGGTGCAGTTTATCTTGGAGGAGAAAGCTTTGGACTTAGAAAGGCATCAAAGAATTTTTCCCTTGAAGATATAAAGTGGGCAGCAGACTATTTGCACGAGAGGGGAAAAACCCTTCATGTAACTTTAAATATTATCCCTCACGACAAGGACATGATGGGAGTAGAAGATTACATCAAAAAACTTTATGATATTGGAGTGGATGCCTTAATAGTTGCAGATCCAGGTATGTTTATGAAGGTAAAGGAAGTGGCACCAGATTTTCCAATTCACATTTCAACTCAAGGCTCAGTTACAAATGCCGAAACAGTAAAATTTTGGCAAAAACTTGGGGCAGAAAGAGTTGTAATGGCAAGGGAATTAAGTTTAAAGGAAGTTTCTGATATAATAAAGGAAGTTGGAGATTCCATTGAGATTGAAACCTTTGCTCACGGTGCCATGTGTATGTCCTACTCAGGGAGATGCCTTTTGTCAAATTATATGACGGGAAGAGATGCCAACATGGGCGACTGCGCACAACCTTGCAGATATAAGTACCACTTAGTTGAAGAAAAGAGACCTGGGGAATATTTCCCAATTGAAGAACATGATGAGGGCACTTTTATCATGAACTCCAAGGACCTATGCATGATTGAGCACATTGACGACTTAATCGAGGCAGGCATAGCCAGCTTAAAAATCGAAGGCAGAGTAAAAAGTGAATATTATCTTGCAACTGTTATTAGGTCTTACAGAATGGCAATTGACGCTTACTATGCCGACAGAGAGAATTATAAGTACGATCCCTATCTTTTGGAAGAGATAAAAAAAGTTAGCCACAGAGATTTTACTACGGGATTCTTTTATGGCAAGGCCAATGAAAATTCACAAGTCTATGAAGACAACTCCTACATCAGGGGCTATGACTTTGTGGGAATTGTCCTTGATTATGACAAGGACTCAAAGATAGCAACTATTGAGCAAAGAAATAGGGTCTTTGTTGGCGATGAAATCGAAATTTTTGGCCCTGGCATCAAACACTTCGACTACAAAATCGAAAGGATGTTAGATGACAAGGACAAGGAAATTGAAGTTGCAAACAAGGCAAAGCAAATTTTTAAGATAAAAATAGATAAGCCTATTGAAAAAGGATTTATTTTGAGGAGAGAAAATGAAGACTAAAGCCTGCATTATTGGCATATGTGGTGGAAGCGGCAGTGGAAAAAGTACTGTCACAAAAAAATTAATTGAGCTTATTGGAAAAGAAAATGTATCTGTAATTGAGCAAGATTCTTATTACAAGGACCAGTCAAATCTCGCCTTTGAAGAGAGAGTAAAGACTAACTACGACCATCCTCTTGCCTTTGATAACGACCTCTTATTTAAGCACTTAGAGATGTTAAAGGAAGGCAAGGAAATTGAAAAGCCAATTTATGACTTTTCCCTTCACAACAGAAAGAAGGAAAAGGAGATAGTTTATCCAAAGCCAATTATAATTTTGGAAGGCATCTTAATTTTTAGTGAGGTAAATTTAATCGACATTATGGACATAAAAGTCTTTGTGGACACAGATGCCGATGTCAGAATTATTAGGAGAATTAAAAGGGATATGCATGAGAGGGGAAGGTCTCTTGACTCAGTAATTGATCAATACATGGCAACAGTAAGACCATCTCACCTTCAATTTGTTGAGCCTTCAAAGAGGTATGCCGATATAATTATTCCTGAAGGTGGCGAAAATGAAGTGGCAATTGATCTTTTATACCAAAAAATTAAATCTTTAGTATAAAAAACATTTGACAAGACAAAAACTATGTGTTATCATATCATCTGTTATTAAAGAAGAAGTCCGCTTCTCACCTAATGGCAGGGTCATTTAGGTTGTTTAAAAATTATGATGAATTTGCGGGCATCTTTGGGTGCCTGCTTTTTTAATTTACGGAGGTGCTTAGAAATTAAAGAACTTCAAATCAATGAAGAGATAAGGGAAAAGGAAGTCAGATTAGTAGATGATGAAGGCAATCAATTAGGCGTTGTGCCTAAGATGCAAGCCATCGATTTGGCTATATCTAAAAAACTGGACTTAGTCAATGTTGCGCCAAACGCAAAACCACCAGTATGTCGTATAATGGACTATGGTAAATACAGATACGAACAAGAGAAGAAAGAAAAAGAAGCTAAGAAAAAACAAAAGGTAATCAATATTAAGGAACTTAGATTAACTCCTAATATTGAAGATCATGACTTAAATACTAAAGCCAATAGAGCTATTGATTTCTTAAAAAATGGTGACAGAGTTAAGGTTTCAGTTAGATTTAGAGGTAGAGAGATGGGTCACACTGATCTTGGACGAGATGTTCTCGACAAGTTTTATGATTTAATTTCTGAGTATGGAGTTGTGGACAAAAAACCTAAAATGGAAGGAAGAAGTCTTGTGATGTTCCTTTCAGAGAGAAAAGACAAAGATAAGTCTGATAATTAAGGAGGATTTTTATGGCAAAAATGAAAACTCACAGAGCTTCCGCCAAGAGATTTAAGAGAACTGGTTCTGGAAAGCTTAGAAGATTTTATGCTTATAAAGGACATTTAACTGGTAAGAAAACTGCTAAGAGACTAAGAAAACTTAGAAAGGGCAGTTTAGTTTCTAAAGGTGATCAAAAGAGAATTGATCACATGATCCCTTAATAGGAGGTAAAGATGGCTAGAGTAAAAAGAGGCGTTAACGCTAAAAAAAGACATAATAATATCCTAAAACAAGCTAAGGGATATTTTGGTGCCAAATCAAAATTATATAGAACTGCAAACCAAGCTGTTATGAAATCTCTAAACTACTCATACATTGGTAGAAAACAAAGAAAAAGAGATTTTAGAAAACTTTGGATTACAAGAATTAATGCTGCTGCAAGAATTAATGGCATGAGCTATTCTAAATTTATTAATGGTCTTAAGAAAGCTAACATTAACATTAACAGAAAGATGCTTTCTGAAATGGCTATTAATGATCCAGAAGGTTTTGCTAAACTAGTTCAAATTGCAAAGGAACAATAATTTTATGCTCCCTTTAGGGAGCTTTTTTTGTATAATGAATATATAAAAAATTTTTTGAGGGTATTATGATTAGAAAATTAAAAAAGAATCCACCTCTTATAGTATGCCTTTCTTTTTTTGCACTGATTTTCTTGGGCGCCTGTCTATTAGACCTTCCCATAGCAAGTGCAAATGGCGAGAGAATTGGATTTTTAAATGCATTCTTCACATCTACATCGGCATCCTGTGTAACGGGACTTATTGTCGCCAACACTGCCACTCAGTGGACTGCCTTTGGCAAAGTCGTTATAATTATTTTAATTCAAATTGGGGGTCTGGGCACAATGGTGTTTTTGTCCCTTGTTGCCATGGCACTTAACAAGAGAATTGGAATTACTGAGAGAAGAATTATAAAGGAACAGACAAGTGCAGACACTAGCAAGGGCATCATTAGACTTGTAATTTATATTATTAAATTTTCTTTGACTGTAGAACTTATTGGGGCGATTTTACTTGCCACAAAATTTATCCCAGACTTTGGACTTGAAAGAGGAATTTTATTTTCTATCTTTCATTCGATTTCTGCCTTTTGTAACGCAGGCTTTGACATCATAGGCAATTCTCTAACGGATTATGTGTCTGATTTTACTGTCAACATGACAATTTCTATTTTAATAATTTTTGGCGGTTTAGGTTTCACAGTTTTTATTGACATATATAGAAAGAAAAGATTTAAAAATTTAAGTCTTCACTCAAAGGTTGTAATTTCCTTTACGGCAATGCTACTTTTAGTGGGCACTCTTGTTTTTTTCTTAATTGAATACAGGAGTCCAGCTATGGCAGGTTTGTCTCTAAAGGGGAAAATTTTATCTTCCTTCTTTATGTCTGTCACATCGAGAACAGCTGGCTTTAATACAATTGACATAGGAAAGATGCAAGAAGGTTCTGTAATTGTAACTATAATGTTAATGTTTATTGGTGCCTCTCCAGCATCAACTGGTGGAGGAATTAAGACTACAACTTTTGGAGTTTTATTATCATCAACAATTTCTGTTTTAAGGGGAAATAAAGAGACAGAAATATTTCACAAGACAATTCCCTATAATACACTTATTAAATCTCTTTGTATTTTCACCTTGGGATCTTTCTTAGTAATATTTTCTTCTCTTTGGATTACACTTATTGAGCAGGGGAAATTTTTATATTTAGATATTTTATACGAAATTGTTTCAGGCTTTGGAACAGTTGGTATTAGTAGAGGAATCACTGCAGATTTAAGTTCTCTTTCAAAGATAATTTTAATTGTCTTAATGTATCTTGGAAGAGTGGGAGCGGCAACTTTAGGTGTGGGAATTTTAGATAATCACAGAAAGAAACACACGAAATATTCAGAAGGAAAAATAATAGTGGGGTAATTTATGAAGACATTTATTGTATTTGGCTGTGGTAGATTTGGTTCTACTGTTGCCACAAGATTATATGATTTAAAAAATGATGTTGTAATTGTAGATTATGACGAAGAAAAAATTGACGCAATTTCAGAAAATGTCACTGAAGCAGTTATATGTGACCTTGAAGATGAAAAGGCAATGACAGAGCTTGCACTAAAAAATTATGATGTTGCAGTAATTGCCATTGGAGAAAATCTTGAAGCTGCCGTCATGGCAGTCCTTGCATCAAAGGAAGCGGGAATCGAAAAAGTTATTGCCAAGGCACCTAATTATAGATTTGGAAAAATTTTGTTAAAGTGTGGGGCAGATAAAATTATTTTCCCTGAAAGAGACATGGGATTTAGACTTGCAAATAATTTATCCAATGATTATTTACTAGATGCCAATGAAATTTCTAAGGGCTATACTATTTATGATTTAAAGGCAAGCCCAAAGATGAATGGTAAAGAAATCCGTGACTTAAAACTTAGAGAGGATTATAATTTTAATGTTTTAATGGTTAAGAGAGCTGGAGAAAATTTTGTAAACCCTCTTGCTTCTTTTAAGATAAAAGAAGAGGACATCTTAACAGTTTTAGGTTCCGATAAGGATATTAAAAGATTTACAGAAGTAAATTAATAAGGGCAGTTGCCCTTATTTTTTTTTTTGCAAAATTTATAAAAATTTTTTTAGAATGAATTCATATACAAGCATTAGCCAAGCTATGAGGTTAAAGACATAGGAGACTTTGCCTCTTAGTTTTTCGTCTTTAATTATTTTTGTGTATTTAGTCAAAAAGTATCCAAACAAAGCAGTAAAATAGACAATTATTTCAAGATATTTATTCATAAAATCACCACCTTTTTTATTTTATCACAAGAAAAAATTTTTTAAAATTAATCCTTTGTTTACATATTGACCTTTATAAACTACAATTAAGTTAATACATAAAAGAAATCAGAAAGAGGAGAGACAATGAAAAAATTAAAAAAACTTTTACTTATGACTTTAGTGGCGACTTCACTAATTGCCTGCAACAAAGACACAAACACAGCTAATGCACCTAAGGAAGAAGAAAAAAAAGAGCCAGAAAAAATAGTTTACTACACACCACTTACTCATGAAGAAAGAGACAATGAAGAACAAGCCAAGAAGAAAATCTTTGCAGTAATGCTTGACAACCACGATGATGCAAGACCTCAAGCACAAATTTCTAAGGCTGACATAATTTATGAGTACAGAGTTGAAGGCGAGTTTACAAGATATATGGCACTCTTCCAAAGTAATTTCCCTGAAGGTGTGGGACCAGTTCGTTCTGCAAGACCTTACTTTGTGCAAACTGCCAAGGAATACAATGCAATTTATGCTCACTGGGGCGGCTCTGAAGCAGGACTTGCTGAAGTTAGAAATAGACACGTAGTTGACCTTGACGGAATTGCCCTTGAAGGAATAGTCTTCCACAGAAATAAAGATGTTGGCAAGCGCGCACCCCACAATGGATATATTTCCCTTCCTGAACTTGAAAATTATTTAGTTGAGAAAAAGGGCGTCGATGTAAATGACAACACTGTATCACTAAATTTTTATGACGAGATAGCAGAAATTGAAGGTCTAGATGTAAAAGAAATCACACTAAACTTTAACCAAAATTATAAGACAAAATTTATCTATGATGATGCAAGTGGAAAATATAAATACATTCGCCAAGATAAACCTGTTATTGATGAAGCGACAGGCGAAGAATTTTCTACAGATAACCTAGTTGTCCTCTTCCAAAAGGGAGTAGTTGCTGGACCTAAGGGAACTTTAAAAATGGCAAATATAGGAAGCGGCTCAGGACTTCTTCTTCAAAAGGGAAAACTTGCTCCTATAACTTGGGAAAAGGAAAATGAAGATGCTAGGACAATCTTAAAATATCCTGATGAAACTGAAGTTAAATTTTACCCAGGCAGAACTTTCTTTTCTATAGTTGATGAAGAAAAGGATGCTGTTTATACATTGCCACAAATTGATGAAGATGGCGCAGATGATCCTTCTGCAAATACTAATGCAAAGGCAGAAGACCAAGCTGAGAAATAATAATTTTTAAAATATTTTTCTTGGGTAAATATAAGCACGAGGTGATATTATGATTAATATGACAAAAATTGACTATGTTATTAATACTACTGGAGCATCCTATGAAATTGTGAGAAAGGCACTACTTGATAGCGACGGCGATGTTGATGACGCTATAAAATTTATCAATGAAGGAAGATACGAAGAGGCAGCTGAGGCTTCAAAGGTTTTCGAAAGCGAAGAAGAAAAAGAATCCTACGAAAGTCGCCAAGGTAAAACAGGCAGAGAATATGTTGACGAAGTTATAAATTATCTTGACGAAATTGTTGACGCAATAAAGGAAATTTGGAGAAAGGGCAATGCAAGCAGACTTCTTGTTGAAAAAGACAATGAAACAGTTTTATCTCTTTCCCTAACTACATCTGCCATTGGAATGATTTTGGCGCTTCCTGCATCACTTATTGGACTTTCTGCAGCCTATGTTTATGACTACTCCTTTAAAATAATTATGGAAAATGGCGAAGTCATTGATGTCAAAGAATATTTAAAAGATAAAAGTAAATTCAAATAAAAAGTGAAGAGCCCTGCGGGGCTTTTTTCTTTAAGGCGAGGAGCAAAATGATAATCACAAGTAAAAACAATGAGACCTATAAATTTTTAAAGAGTTTAAAGGAAAAAAAATATAGACAAGAGCATGGACTTTTTATGGTGGAAAAGCCTGTGGTAATGGAAGAGGCAAGAGACTTTAGACCCAAATATATTGCCATAAATGAGTCTTCCTTTAAGGAAAATAAATTCACTGACATAATAAAAAGAGTGAAGGAAGAAGACTTATTTATTTTTTCAGACAATATTTTCAAAAATCTTTGCGATGCAGTGACTTCACCTGGCATAATCGCCTACTACAGTGAGGTCCACAGAGAGTTTCATGAAGAGTCTGGGAAATTTTTGTACTTAGATGACATAAGAGAGCCGGGAAACCTTGGAGGCATAATAAGATCTGCTGATGCCTTTGACCTTGATGGTCTAATTATTTCGCCAAACTCCTGCGATTTATACAATCCAAAGACAGTTAGGTCCTCCATGTCATCAATTTTTAGGGTCCCAATATATTTTATGAGCCGGGAAGATTTGGTGAATTTAGATTTTAATATTATTGCAACTTCTCTTGACAATTCAAGATCCACAAGGGACTATAAATTTAAGGACAAGGACATTGTTGTAATAGGCAACGAGGCAAAGGGCGTTTCAGAATTTTTGATGTCTCATGCCAAGGGGTTTTTAAATATTCCAATCTCTCCCAATGTTGACTCCTTAAATGCCAATGTTGCGGCATCAATAATAATTTACGAGATGATGAAATGAAATATGTAATTGTGGCAGAAAAATTTCCAGAAAAATCTTTAAAAATATTAAAAGAATATGGGAAAATTGTTAGAACAAAATCAAATAAAAATTTAATGAAAGGATTAGACACTCATCCAGATATTTTAGTCCATCCACTGCCCAGTGGAGAGCTTGTTGTGGATAGGGATAATTTAGAATACTACAAAAAATTTTTTCCAGACAAAAATATCATTCCATCACATTCAAGTTTGTCAAAAAAGTATCCAAAAGATGTGCCCCTAAATGCCTTCACTTTTAAAAATTATTTCATCCACAACTTAAAATTTACAGATCAAGTTCTCTTAGATTATTACAAAAATTCTGGCTATGAGATGAAAAATATTAAGCAGGGATATGGCAAGTGCTCCTCACTTGTGACCAATGACTTTATCATTACAAGTGACGGCGGAATTTATGAAAGCCTAAGGGATTTTATACCAATTTATAAAATAAAGCATGGAGAGATTAGGCTTCAAAACTTTAACTACGGTTTTATAGGTGGTGCAAGTGGAGTCTTGGGCAAAAAAATATTCTTCACAGGAGATTTTTCTCATCACTCCTCCCATGAAGAAATTTTAAAAATAATAAAAAAATATGATTATGAAATTGAAATTTTATCAGATGAAACAATAGAAGATTTTGGTTCTATTTATTTTATTTAAAACTTATGTAAAAATGGAAAATATAAAAGATGGTATGTAGAAGGCTTAATTCCCTTCTTTAATACCATCTTTTATTTATAATATAATTATTAGGATATTTATAAACATATACTATCTATTTATTTTTTTGTTAAGAATTTTTTCATATAAAAATTTATTGTCATCAAGGTAATCAAACATTAACTTAGAAAGCAAATCTTTAAAAACTAAATCTTCTTCAAGGTAAGATTCTTTAGAAACCCCAGAAATGTAAGTCATCTCTGTTAGAAGTCTACCACTATTTGTAGACATATATTTAGTCTTTTCTTCAAGTATAAAAAAAAGAAAATTACCATATTCTGCTTCACGAGGATCCACATACTCTATACTTTTTTCATTTTCTATAATTTTAAAGAGACGAAAGGACATGTCTTCTATCTCAACATTTAACTTAATATTTCCAACGAAATACTTTGCATTTTCACTAAGCATATACTTCTTGTAAGGAGGTAATTCTGAAAAATTAAGTTCAACAAGGTCAAATTTATTTTTGAGATAATTTATAAGGTCTTTTGAATCCCTCTCGCCAATAGGAATTAAATGCTTGAACATTTTAATTTGAGTTTCATAATTCATTTTACTTTTACATCTCCTTAAAGGATTATTTTATGATAAGAATCATAAAACAATTTAAAAATTTCTTTCTCATAAAGTTCTCCCTTTACACAAACATTATAATTTCTCAATCAATTATTACAATTAAATTATACCAAAGAGAGAAAAATTTTGTTTTAAAAACTTTTCAGAGGGTAATAAATATTAGTAAGTTGAGAGAGAATTTCTCTTGGCTCTTGAATTTTTAAAGATTATATGTTAATATAAGAGCAATTTTAAAAATGGCTTTGATAAGAAGAGTAAATTATATAAAATTTTTAGAGAGGAAACGGCTGGTGCAAGTTTCCAATTTTATATTTTTGAAAACTAACTTGGAGCCCCATAGCAAACTATGGCGTATGGATGCGTTAAATCCCTCGAGTTTAATTAAGGTGGAACCACGGTCATCGTCCTTTGGGATGATGACTTTTTTTATTTTATTTTTTAATTTTAGGAGGATATGATGATAATTAAATACCCAGACGGATCACAAAAGGAATATGAAAGTGGCGTAAAGGTAAGTAAAATTACTGGAGATATCTCCCAAGGACTTCTTAGAGATTCCCTTGGAGCTGTTGTCAATGGAGAAATTTTAGGACTTGACGATGAAGTTTATGAAGATGCTCACTTCAAAGTTGTAAAATTCGATGACATTGAAGGAAAGAAAATTTTATGGCACACTGCATCTCACTTAATGGCTTATGCAATTAAGGAACTTTATCCAGAAGCAAAATTTGCCATTGGACCTGCAACTGAAACAGGCTTCTACTATGATCTAGACCTTGAACACAGATTTGTAGATGAAGACCTAAAGGCAATTGAAGATAAGATGAAGGAACTTGCTAAAAAAGATCTTCCAGTAGAAAAAATTGAAGTTTCAAGAGAAGAAGCAATAAAGTATTTCAAGGAACAAAATCAAGAATATAAGGTTGAACTAATTGAAGACCTTCCAGAAGATGAAAAAATCACTATGTATAAGATTGGTGACTTCACTGACCTTTGCAAGGGACCACATCTTCTTTCAACTAAAAAAGTTAAGGCAATAAAACTTCTTTCAATAGCTGGTGCTTATTGGAGAGGCGACTCAAACAACAAGATGCTTCAAAGAATTTATGGTATTGCCTTTGAAAAGCAAAAACAATTAGATGAATACATTGAAAGACGCGAAGAAGCTGAAAAGAGAGATCACAGAAAACTAGGTAAAGAACTTGACCTCTTTAGCATGCACGAAGAAGGACCTGGCTTCCCATTCTTCCATCCAAATGGAATGATTTTGAGAAACACTCTACTTGAATGGTGGAGAGGAGTTCTAAATGAAAATGGTTACGGAGAAATCCTAACTCCAATTATCTTAAACGAAGCCTTGTGGCACAGATCAGGACACTGGGATCACTACAAAGACAATATGTATTTCACAAAAATTGACGATGGAGATTATGCTGTTAAGCCAATGAACTGCCCAGGCTCAATTTTAGTTTACAATTCAAATAATCACTCTTATAGGGACCTTCCAATTAGACTTGCTGAATACGGAATTGTTCACAGACACGAACTTTCTGGAGCCCTACACGGACTATTTAGGGTAAGAACATTTACTCAAGACGATGCCCACGTTTACTGCTTATTCTCACAAGTAAAAGACGAAGTATTTAAGATGATTGACCTTGCTGATTACCTATACAGCACTTTTGGCTTTAAATATACAATTGAACTTTCAACAAGACCAGATGACTTCATGGGCGACATCGAATCATGGAACTTGGCTGAAAAGTCACTTAAGGAAGCCCTAGAAGAAAAGAAACTTCCATACACAATTAACGAAGGCGACGGAGCTTTCTATGGTCCAAAGATTGACTTCCACCTAGAAGATGCCATTGGAAGAACTTGGCAATGTGGTACAATCCAACTTGACTTCCAACTTCCAGAAAACTTTGACTTAACTTATGTTGATGAAGATGGAGAAAGAAAGAGACCAGTTATGCTTCACAGAGCCCTACTAGGTTCAGTTGAAAGATTTATGGGTATCCTAATCGAACACTTTGCAGGTAAATTCCCACTATGGTTATCTCCAGTACAAGTTGAAGTTATTCCTGTATCTGACAAATTTAAAGATTTTGCAGAAAAAATTGCAGACAAACTTCACGCTGAAGGACTTAGAGTTCATCTTGATGGCCGTACAGAAAAAGTTGGCTACAAGATTAGAGAAGCACAAGTTAAGAAGATCAACTACATGCTAGTAATTGGAGAAAAAGAAGAAACTTCAGGCAAACTTTCTGTTAGAAAGAGAAATGGCGAAGAAGTAGCTGATGTTGATGTAGATGAATTTATTGCATCACTAAAAGAAGAAATCAAAAATATGACAATAACTGACTAATTTTTAATTTTTCAGTTGAAAATCTTATTAAATAAAGATAAAATCTAAGCAGGTGAAAGCCTGCTTATTTTTTTATGAGGATTTGTCTAAAAATAGCAAATAATTTCTTTACAAAGCCAAGTCCTTGTGATAAAATACATTGATGTAACCGCACAGAATAGGTTTTAAACTTAGGTGCCTATAATGGCGAGTCTTGTAATGAGGAGGTGCTACAATGTACGCAATTATTGAAACAGGCGGAAAACAATATGTTGTTGAAGCTGGTGACAAAATTAAAGTTGAAAAATTAGATGTAAAAGAAGGCGACAAGGTAACTTTTGACAAAGTTCTTTTTGTTTCAGGTGATGAGACTAAAGTTGGTGCTCCATTTGTTGATGGTGCAAAAGTAGAAGCTAAGGTATTGGCACAAGGTAAGAACAAAAAAGTTGTTGTTTACAAATACAAATCTAAGAAAAACGAAAGAAAGAAAAACGGACACCGTCAACCATACACTTTAGTTGAAATTTCAGGTATTAACTAATGACTATTATTGACCTTTACAAAAAGGGCGATTATTACTGTGGATTTAAGTCTTGTGGTCATGCAGAGGGCGAATTTGATAAAATTGTCTGCTCCAGCATTTCAACTCTCACTCAAACTCTTTATTTTACACTGATAAATAAACTTGGAGTTTGTGAAAGTGAAATTAAAGACAGGCAGGGCGACGGATTATTAAAAATAGAAATTTTAAATAGTGATATTTTTAAAAGAAAAGATATTCAAACTTGTTTTGAATTTATGATAATGGGAATTGAGCTTATCGATGAAGCTTACCCAGAATATTTGACACTAAAGATCGTGGAGGTGTAAAATGATTAAATTTGATTTATTGCTTTTTTCTTCAAAAAAGGGAGCAGGTTCTTCTAAGAACGGTCGTGATTCAAACTCAAAGAGACTTGGAGTTAAAAGAGGCGACGGTCAATTTGTTCTAGCAGGCAACATCTTAGTTAGACAAAGAGGAACAAAAATCCATCCAGGCGAAAATGTTATGAAGGGTTCTGATGACACTTTATTTGCTACAGCTGATGGTATTGTGAGATTCACAACTAAGGGCAAGGGCGGAAAGAAATTCGCCAATGTTTACGAAGAAGAAAAAGTTGAATTAGCATAAAGATGAAGCAAGGGAAACCTTGCTTTTATTTTTTTCTTTGTAAAATCTAAAATTTCACCAAGATTTTACATATTTGACATAAGGTTCAAGTTTTCACTACAATTCAGTGTTAATTCTATGATATAATTTTAGAAAATGCGAGGTTAAAATGTTTATAGATATAGCAAAAATAAAATTAAAAGCCGGAAAAGGTGGAGATGGCGCTGTCGCTTGGAGACGAGAAAAGTTTGAACCAGCTGGTGGACCTGCTGGAGGCGACGGTGGAAGAGGCGGAAGCGTAATTGTAATGACGGACTCTGGACTTCACACCTTGATGGATTTTAGATATAAAAGAGAATACAAGGCCGAAAATGGACAAAACGGCATGAGTAAATTAAAATTTGGAAGAGATGGCGAGGACATAATCTTAAAAGTTCCCGTTGGAACTCTAATTAGAGATGCAAATACCAAGGGCGTCATCTACGACTTAAAGGAAAATAATATGGCTGTCACTGTATGTAAGGGTGGCAAGGGTGGTCTTGGCAATGCAAGATTTAAGACATCAACTAGACAAGCACCGGCCTTTGCCCAAGCAGGCAATGTTGGCGAAGAAAGGGAAGTAATTTTAGAATTAAAACTTCTCGCCGATGTTGGACTTGTTGGTTTTCCAAATGTAGGCAAGTCAACCCTACTTTCCATAGTGACATCTGCCACTCCAAAGATTGCAAACTATCACTTCACTACACTTTCTCCAAACCTTGGAGTTGTAAGAATTGATGAAGGTGAATCATTTGTAATTGCAGATATACCAGGTCTTATTGAAGGGGCATCTGAAGGAATTGGACTTGGCGACGAGTTCTTAAAGCATGTTGAGAGAACTGGAATTTTAATCCATGTCCTTGACATTTCTGGCTCTGAATACAGGGACCCTCTTGAGGACTTTTATAAGATTAACGAAGAACTTGTGAGATACAATGAAAAGTTAGGCGAAAAGAAGCAAATTATTTTTGCCAACAAAATGGATATGCCAGGTGCCCAAGAAAATCTAAAAAAATTGGAAGAAGAACTTGGCGACAAATACGACATTATAGCAGGTTCTTGTGCAACTACAAAAAATTTGGACAAATTAATGAAGCTAACATATAATAAGCTAAAAGAAGTAGATTATAGTGACTACAAGACCTACGATGAAGAGCATGTGGAAGAAGTTACAAGAGAAGAAGGCATAAGAGTATTTAAAGATAATGGCGAATACTTTGTTGAAGGACCTTATATTGACAAACTCCTTCGCTCAACGAATTTTGACGACTACGACTCACTTAAATATTTCCAAGAAAATCTTAGAAAAAATAAAGTTGTTGAAAAATTGGAAGAACTTGGGGCAGAAGATGGATGTGCTGTATTTATCGGCGGCTACGAATTTGAATTTTTTGAATAAATAATAGATAGGAGAAAGAATGTTAAGAGGAAAAGAAAGATCATATTTAAAGAGTCTTGCTCACAATATGGATCCACTTATCCAACTGGGAAAAGATGGCATCAATGAAGGCTTTTTAAATCAAATAGATAAACTTTTAGAGGATCATGAACTTGTAAAGATAAAAGTTTTGCAAAATGCACCAGTAGAAGTTGATGAAATTGTTGACGAAATATTAGAAAAAACTGGGGCAGAATTTGTGCAAAAAATTGGCAAGAAACTTACAATTTATAGAGAATCTAAGGAAAACAAAAAGATAGAATTGCCATGAAAAAATATGGAATTTTTGGAGGAACTTTTAACCCCATTCACTACGGTCATCTCATGATTTGTGAATATTTAAAGGAAGAGCTTGGTCTCGACAAAATTATTTTTATACCAACGGGCAATCCTCCTCACAAGGACCTTGATGTTTCGGCAGAGGACAGGTATGACATGGTAAGGCTCGCCATAGAGTCCAATCCAAATTTTGAAATCTCTGACATTGAAACTAAGAGGGTAAAATTATCCTACACTGTTGATACAGTAAGAGAACTAAAAAAAATTTATAAAGAAGAAAAATTATTTTTCTTAATAGGTCTTGACACACTTTTTCAACTTAAGACTTGGAAAAAAATAGAAGAGCTTTCAAAGGAAATAGAATTTGTTGTGGCACTGAGACCAAAATATATAGACATCGAAGAGATAAATAGAGAATTAAAATTTTTGCGAGAAAATTATGGGACTAGTGTGGAAATTATTCACACACCCCTCTACGAAATTTCTTCAACTGAACTTAGAGATAGAATTAGAGATAAAAAATCTGTTAGATATTTAATTCCTGAAGAAGTTGTGAATTATATTAAGGAAAGCGGGTTTTATAAAAAATGACCTATGATTTAAAAAAGTATGAGAATGAAATTCGCGAGAGAATTGGCGAAAAGAGATTTCTTCACACAATAAGGGTAAAGGACACAGCCATAAAACTTGCAAAGATTCACGATGTAGATGTGGAAAAGGCAGAAGTTGCTGGCTTCTTACACGATTGTGCAAAAATAAGAGATAAGAAAGATTTAATTAAAAAAGCCAAGGAGAATAATCTCCTCCTAACTAAGGAGATGATGAAAGCTCCTCAAATCATTCACTCTTATCTTGGCGCCATATTTGCAAGGGAATTTTATGACATTGATGATGAGGACATTTTAAATGCCATTACTTATCACACAACTGGCAGAGCCAATATGTCTGATCTTGAAAAAATAATTTTCTTGGCAGATTATATTGAGCCCTTGAGAAATTTTGACGGCGTAGAAAGGGCAAGGGAACTTGCCAATAAAGACTTAGACGCTGCCATGTATTTCGCACTAAATAACACCCTAAAATTTTTAGTTGAGCGGGACTCCTACATTGTTCCGGCCACAGTTTTAGCTAGAAATTTTTATAAGGAGATGGACACTTGAAAACTTTTTTTAAAGCTTTTATAACGACAATAATAATCGTACTGGTCTTGGCACTAGCAGGCGTGGCAGGATACTTTTATTTCCTAGGAAATGAAGACGACGGCAAGCTTGACCAAGATGGAGAAAATCTTCAATTTTTAATGCTTGGAGTTGACTCTCTCGACTCAAAAAAAGCAGATAATGCCAGGTCAGATACAATTATGGTAGTAAATGTAGATGGCAAAAGCAAAAAGGTAAATATAATTTCAATCCCAAGGGACACTTACACAAAGATTAAGGGTTACAAAAAGACAAAAATCAACCACTCCTTTAAGTATGGAGGAAGTGAGCTAACCCTTGACACTGTAAATAACCTTCTTGGCACAGATATAAAATATTATGTCACAGTGGACTACAGATTTGTAGAAGATGTAGTAGATAAAATTGGCGGAGTCACAGTTGATGTGCCCATGGACATGAAGTATGAAGACCCAACAGCAGATCCACCTCTGACAATTGATATAAAAGAAGGTACACAAACCTTAAATGGCTACGATGCCATTGGATTTTTAAGATTTAGAAAGGGTTACAAGGACGCAGACCTTGGCAGAGTAAAGGCACAGCAACAATTTATGGCGTCACTTTTATCTAAGATGAAGGAGCCAAAAACTTTATTAAAGGCACCCTTCCTCATAGGCTCTTATGTAAACTACTCTGAAAATAATATTCCAGTAAAAAAACTTATTAAGGTGGCAGCCAATATGCGCAGCATAGGCACAGAGGATATAACAACAAATACACTTCCAGGCAGCCCAAAATATATAGGTGGAATTTCTTATTTCATTCCAGACGAGAAAAAAATAAATGTAATGCTTTTAGAATATAATTTTAAATAGGAGGCAAAATGACAGTAGAAGAAAAATTAGATATTATTTTAAAATCTTGTGAATCAAAAAAAGGAATCGATACAAAAGTTTTGGACATAGGGGGAATGACTTCTATAGCAGATTATTTTGTAATCGTAAGTGGAAACTCCTCAGCACAAGTAGATGCCCTTGCTAGGGAAATTGACGAAAAACTTTCAGAACAAGGCGAAGAGCCTATGAACACTGAAGGCAAAAATTCAAGTAGATGGATAATTTTAGATTTTGGTGATATAATAGTACATGTATTCCACAAGGATGAGAGAGAGTATTATAATCTCGAAAGATTGTGGGAAGATAGCGACAATAAAAACCATGATCATGAAAATGAGGAGGAATAATAATGGTTAAAACACTACACACTGACAAAGCACCTGCAGCAGTAGGTCCTTATTCACAAGCAACAGAAGTTAACGGATTTATTTTCACATCAGGACAAATTCCACTAGTACCTGAAACTGGAGAACTTGTATCTGACGACATCAAAAAGGCAACTGCAAGAAGTCTTGACAACATCAAGGCAATCTTAGAAGAAGCAGGATCAAGCTTGGACAAGGTTCTTAAAGTAAATATTTTCTTAGACGATGTAAATGATTTTGCAGCAGTAAATGAAGTTTATGCAGAATATTTTACAGAACACAAACCAGCAAGATCATGTGTTGAAGTAGCTAACCTTCCAAAGAAAGCTTTAATTGAAATCGAAGCAATAGCAGTAAAATAATTATTTCAATAATAGACCCTTCGGGGTCTTTTTTTATAAAAGACAAGTGGTGAAAAATGAAAGAGATAAATGTAAATGATATTGATAAGACTAGTGATGCCTTTATCATAGATGTGCGTGAAGATGAAGAAGTATTTGAGACAGGAACAATAAAGGGAGCAGTTCACCTTCCCATGATGACAGTGCCAAATAACTTAAACAAGATTCCAAAAGACAGAGAAATTTATATTCTCTGCAGAAGTGGAAGAAGATCCTATGAAGTGGCATCTTACCTAAGTGAACTGGGCTACAATGCCATAAACCTTAAGGGTGGAATTATAAAGTATAAGGGAAAGCTTGTTAAATAATTTTTTGCAATTAAAAGATTTGTTAAATATTTTTTCGATAAGGAAGTTTTTTTGCAGCTTATGTGTTATAATGCCTAAGGAAAGAACTTGAGACCGAGGGAAATCTCGGTCTATTTTTTTGTTCAAAATAGATTAGGAGAATATATTGAGATTTAACGAATTAAATTTATCTAGGGAAGTTTTGCAGGCGATCGAAGAAATGGGTTTTGTAAGTCCATCAGAAGTACAGGAGGGCACTATTCCTGAAATTTTAGATGGTCACGACCTTCTTGCGCAAGCTCAAACGGGTACAGGCAAGACTGCTTCCTTTGGCATACCAATGATTGAAAAAATCCAGGACAATAATTATGAAACTTTGCAGGGAATCGTCTTGGTCCCAACAAGAGAACTTGCAAGACAGGTGTCAGAAGAACTTAAAAAACTTTCTAAACATAAAACTTTTATAAGGGTCCTTGCCATTTATGGTGGAGCAGACATGGGCAAGCAACTTAGAGAACTAAAGAGGGGCGCAAGTATTGTAGTCGGCACTCCAGGAAGAATCATGGATCACATGAAGAGGAAGACTATTGATTTATCCAGTTTAAAATTTTTGGTCCTTGATGAGGCAGACGAGATGTTTGAAATGGGCTTTAGGGATGATATGAAGACTATAATCGAAAAGACAAATGATGACAGACAAACTTTGTTTTTCTCTGCAACTTTTGACAATGAGATACAGGAATTTTCAAAACTTTATCAAAACAATCCAAAGAAAGTTATCATCGAAAAGAAGGAGCTCACTGCAGAAAAAATTAAGCAATACTATTTGGAATTAAATAGGAATATGAAGACTGAAATTTTAAACAGGCTCATCTTAATTCACAAGCCAAAGAAGTCTATTATTTTCTGCAACACTAAGAGAATGGTGGAAAATTTGGAAGAGGAAATTGCACAAAAGGGCTACAAGGTGGACTCCCTTCACGGCGATATGCGTCAGTCTTCTAGGGACAATGTCATGAAAAAGTTTAGGAAGGGAACAATTGATGTTTTAATTGCAACTGATGTTGCTGCTCGCGGTCTTGATGTTTCTGACATAGACATTGTTTTTAACTACGACCTGCCACAGCAAGCTGAGTATTATGTCCACAGAATTGGTCGTACGGCAAGAGCTGGCAAAAAGGGTCTGTCTTTTACTTTTGTGACTAGCAGGGATTATCCAAAGTTTAGAGAAATCGAAAAGTATGCAAATATAAAGATGGAAAGAATAGATTTGCCAACTAAAGGGGACCTTGAAAGAGAAAGTATGGAAAATTTACTTGACAGGGTCAGCAAAAATATTTTAAAGGCAGAAGACAATGTCCGATACAGCGAAGTTTTAAATAAACTTTTGGCTCAGGGACACAGTTTATACGACATAAGCGTTTCACTTTTAAAGATGGTAAATGAGTCTTCAAAAAACAGAAAAATTACTGAGCTTGATAAGGTTGACTTTGGCAAAAAATTTGAAATGAATAGATCTAATAGGGCTGACAAGTCTAATAGAAAGACCAAGACGACTAAAGAAATGAAAAAGATCAAGGGACCAAAAATTTTCATCAACAAGGGCAAAAGAGATGGACTTGACTCCCGCGAAATTATAAGACTTCTTGAGAAGCACACAAATGTATCTCCAGGTGAAATTGGCAGGATCAATATTATGCCAAACTTCACTTTTGTGGAAATTCCAAAAAATATGATTAAAGATGCCATAAAAGACCTTGACGGCAAAAAAATTAAGGGCAAGACTCTTAAAGCAGAATATTCTGAAAAATAAAATTTAAAATTTATAAATCCCCAAAATGAATTTAATTTCACTTGGGGATTTTTATTTGCAAATTTTTTCTTTTAAACTCTGTTATAATGTAGTAAGGAGGTTTTTTATGGATAATAAATTTTTAATTATAGATGGAAGTTCACTTTTTTTCAGATCCTTTTACGCTCTTCCTCTTTTAAAAACTAAGAGGGGTCTTTACACTAATGCGATTTACGGCTTTGTCATGATGGTGGAAAATGCCATAGAGAAGATAAATCCTACTCATGTGGCAGTTTGTTTTGACATGAAGGGCAAAACTTTTAGGTCTGACATTTATAAGGACTACAAGGGCACTAGGCAAAAGACTCCAAATGAACTTGAACAACAATGGCCTCTTGTCCGAGACATTTTAAACTTGATGAATATAAAAATTTTGGAATCACCAGTTTATGAAGCAGACGACATCGCAGGCACTCTTTCAAAGCTTGCCAGTCAAGAAAATTTTGAAACTTATCTTTTAACTGGCGACAAGGATTATTTCCAACTTGTAAATGACAAGACAAGGGTCCTCTTAACTCGCAAGGGCATAACTGAAATGGACATAATAACAGTTGATAGTCTAAAGGAAAAATACGGTCTTGAGCCTCATGAATTTATTGATTTAAAGGCACTTATGGGGGACCAATCTGATAATATTCCAGGAATTTATGGCATTGGAGAAAAAACTGGTCTCAAATTAATTAAAGAGTTTAAAAACATTGAAAATCTTTACGAAAATATTGAAAATGTGACAGCAAAAAAGCTTAAGGAAAAATTAATTGAGGGCAAAATGTCTGCCTTTATGAGCAAAAAATTGGGGACAATTGTAAGAGATGTGCCAATTGAAGAGTCTTTAGATGACTTCAAAAAAGTGGACTACGATTATGAAAATCTTTCAAAGATGTACCGTGACTTTGAGTTTAATTCCATGCTTGCAAGACTTCCAGAGGAGTATAGGAAAGAAGAAGTGGAGGAAATTTCCGAAGATAATTTTAAATTTAAGGAAATAAAAAACCTAGATGACTTTATAGAAAAAGCGATAGATGAAAAGTCTTTTACCTTTAAATTTATTTCTGATGGCAAAATTTATGAAGATGTGGAACCTATTTATCTGGCCCTAAAAATTAAGGATGAGCTTGTGAATTTCATTTCGTGGGAAAAAATTGATTTCAAAAAGTTAAAGGAAGTCATGGAAGATGAAGGCATAGAAAAACTTGGCTACGACATGAAAGAAGATATAATCATCTTAATGGATCTTGGCATGGACATAAAAAATTACTCCCACGATGTGGTTATTGCAGAATATATTTTAAATTCCACAAAAAGCGACTACGACATAAATAAAATTTCTATGGACTATTTTAAAAATGGCTACATGGACCAGGAAGACCTCTTGGGCAAGGGGGCAAAGAAAAAGACTTATGCAGACTTAGATAAGGATGACCTATTTAAATATTTTGCCTTTATGTTAAATACAATTTATAAATTGGAAGGTCTTCAAAGAGAAAAAATTGAAGAAGAGGAGATGACTTCTCTCTACAAAGACATGGAGCTGCCTCTAGTTGAAGTCCTTGCCTCCATGGAATATGTGGGCATCAACACTGACGAGGCTGTCCTTGATGAAATTGACGAGAAAATTACTTTAAAGCTAAAGGATTTGGAAGAAGAAATTTATAGGGAAGCTGAGGAAGAATTTAACATCAATTCGCCAAAGCAGTTGGGCGTGATTTTATTTGAGAAGATGGACTTTCCAGTGATTAAAAAGACAAAGACGGGCTACTCAACTTCTGCCGATGTTCTAGAAAAACTTCGCGGCAAGGGCGAAATCATTGACAATATTTTAGACTACAGAAAATTTTCTAAATTAAAATCAACTTACATTGACGGACTAAAGGCTGTTATAAATAAAAAGACCAACCGCATTCACTCAAGATTTATGCAAACAGTGACTGCAACGGGAAGAATTTCATCAACTGAGCCAAACCTTCAAAACATTCCAATAAAAACTGAAGAGGGAAGGTTAATTAGAAAGGCCTTTTTGGCGTCAGAAAATTCAGTTTTAGTGGACGCCGACTATTCACAAATTGAACTTAGGGTCTTAGCGGCACTTTCAAAGGACCAAGAAATGCTTGATGCCTTCAAACATGGCTTGGACATTCACAGAAAAACTGCATCAGAAGTTTTCCATGTGGACTATGACGATGTAAATGCCCTTCAAAGGTCTGAGGCAAAGGCTGTAAACTTTGGAATAGTCTACGGAATTTCTGACTATGGACTTTCACAAAACCTAAATATACCGAGAAAGGCTGCCAAGGAATACATCGACAACTATTTGGGACACTTTGTTGGAATAAAAAATTATATGTCTGAGGAAATTGAAGAAGGCAAAAAGAAGGGTTATGTTGAGACAATTTTTAAAAGGAGAAGGTACATTCCTGAACTTAGTGCAAAGAATTTTAACATAAGAAGTTTTGGCGAGAGAATTGCTCTTAACACACCAATCCAAGGTTCTGCAGCGGACATTATAAAAATCGCAATGGTAAAAGTTTATAATGAACTTAAAAAGAGAAATTTAAAGTCTAAACTAATAATTCAAATTCATGATGAACTTGTAGTTGACGCTGCAGAAGATGAAGTTGAAGAAGTTAAAAAAATTATGAAGGACTTAATGGAAAATTCTGTTGACTTAAATGTAAAACTTTCTGTTGACATGAACACTGGGGAAAATCTCTATGAATCAAAATAAAATTATTGGACTTACTGGCTCTATTGCAACGGGAAAATCTCAGGTATCAAAGTATTTAAAGGGCAAGGGTATAAAGGTAGTTGACGCAGATTTAATTGCAAGAGAAGTGGCAAATTATAAATCTGTAAAAAACAAAATCAAAAAAGTCTTTGGCGATGACCTTTATATCAATGACAAGCTGGACAGAAAAAAGCTGGCTGAAATAATTTTTGCAAATAAAATCCATCGTCAAAAACTAAATGGCATAATGCATCCAGAAATTTACAAAGAGATAAATAAAAAGACTAGGGGCAAGGAAGACCTCGTCTTTGTGGATATACCCCTTCTCTTTGAAAATGAAGATATAAATAAGAAGTATGGACTTGACTTTGACGAAATTTGGCTTGTCTATGTGGACAGGGAAACACAGATAAGAAGGCTCATGGATAGAGACGGCATTTCAAGAGAATATGCAGAGAAAAAAATAAATTCGCAAATTTCTGTTGAAGAGAAGAGAAAAAAGGCAGATGTCATAATTGACAACTCAGGTACTTTAGAAGAAACTTTCGCCCAAGTAGAAGAAAATTTAAAAAAATAAAAGAGATGTGTTGGAAATTTTCCAGCACATTTTTTTGCAAGGAAAAATTTACAAAATATAAAAAAAACTTTACAATTCCTAATTTCTTTGTTAAGATATAACTTGTCCTAGGGGTATAGTTCAGTTGGTAGAACATTGGTCTCCAAAACCAAGTGTCGTGGGTTCGAGTCCTGCTACCCCTGCCAATTACTGATTGCATTTGCAGTCAGTTTTTTTATGCCCATTAAAAAACCTTGACTACTTATTACAGCAATCAAGGATTTTTTTGAATCTAAAATATTAAATTTTAATTTTTTGCTCTTCTGTAGCCAGCAGCTTGTGCTTCTTGCTCTGTATCAAAGAAAACTACATTTTTTTGAGATACTTTGTTGTAATCTCTGCCTCCAGGAACGTGATAAATTTTGCTTTTTCTGTTGCCTTTTATTTTGCCTTGGCTTGTATCTGGTGTGTAATTTTGGTAATTATTAGTTCCCTTTGGGTTTGCAACAAGGGTGTTTGTGGTATTAACTTCCTTAACTTCTTTTACTTCGGCTTGCTTATCTGTAGAAAGTGGTGCAGGTGCTTGCTGAGCTTCGTAACCACTTCCAATGGCAACAGTTCTAGCTACATTGTCCCAATTAACTTCTTGATTAAAGGCTTCTGCAATAACTCTAATAGGAACAAAAGTACGATCATTTATAATTTTTGGTGCAACATCTAGGTCTTGTTTGATTTCATCTTTTGTATAAAAATTTTGACCAATTACAAATATAAAAGGATCATCACCTTGTGAAACTGTAATTTGCTTTAAGTCCTTATCCCAATCAACTTCAAGACCTAAGTTCTCAGATATAACTCTAATGGGAACTAAAGTCCTTCCATTTTCAATTACCGGCGCAACATCGGTTGTTACATAACTGCCATTAATCCATAATTTTACTTCGCTATTTGCAAATAAATTAAAGGGAATAAATGCAAACAACAAAAGTGCGACTAAGAATAATTTCTTTGTTTTTTTCATATTATCTTCCTCCTTATTAATATTAAATCTAAAATTTTAGAAAATATGACTATTTTAAACTAGATGTGTGAACCCTTATACAATAAATATTTATTGCTAAAAAAATAATACTTATCGTGCTAAAAGAAGGGCTGTTTATTATTTGTGAAAGCAGGATTAAAAATAATGACAAGGGTAGATTCACAAACTTAAAAATCTTTAAAGGTCTTTTTGACTTTCCTTCAGGCAAATTATTTGTCACTTCATAGTAAGATTTATAGGGGTATAAATTTTTTTTATTTATTTTTTTATAAAGTCTGTAGCAATTTTTTTGATTTTTTTCAGTTAAATTTCCATAGAAAAATAAATTGCCATCTAAATCATAGATATAAATAACTTTATTATCTATTTCGATATGAGAAATTTTATCGAGAGATATTTTATAGCCATTATAAAATTCATCAGACATTTTCATAATGGAATCCTTATATAATTTTAAGTATTCTTTTTTCTCGTTAGTTACAAGCTCCTTCCAATTTAATCCATAATCATTTTCATCTGAATTATTTTTTTCATAATTTTTATGACTGCTTTTCTTAGGCAAATAAATTAAGTCTTTAAGTCCAAAGGTAGTCTTGTGATAAATTTTATTATAAATTGATTTTTTTGGATTTCTTATAAAGCCCATGCCTCTTTTGCCGTAAAATGGATTTACTGATCTCTTAATTGCTCTCTTATATTGTGAAGTTGTTCTTGCTTTAAAAGATTTTTTAATGCTTGGTTTTCTCATGCCAACTTTCATAACAAACTCCCTTGGCTTTCATTTATTACTATAACTTATACTTAAATTATAAAACAAATCCTATTTAATTCAATAAAGCTTTACTGAACTTTTTTGAAATTTTAATTTTTCAACTCTACATATTGATAGAATGGGAATTTCTATTGAATTTATTTAAAAAAATTTTATAACTATGATATAATTATATATTATGAATTGGAGGTCAACATGAAAGAAAAATTACTTGGAATCAAAGATGAATCCATGAAACTTTTAAATGAAGTTAATACAATTAAAGAAATAGATGAACTTAAGGTTAAATACTTAGGCAAAAAGGGCGAACTTACTCAAATCCTAAAGGGTATGAAGGATCTTTCTAATGAGGAAAGACCTGTTATGGGAGCTCTTGCCAACGAAGTGCGTGAAGCTATTGAAAAGTCAATTGAGGAAAAGAAAAATGAAATCAATGACAAAATTTTGGAAGAAAAACTTCACGAGGAAAGAATTGATGTCACTTTAAAGACTGACGAACTTATCTTGGGACATAGACATCCTCTAAAGAAAACTCTTGAGGATCTTGAAGATTTATTTACACATATGGGCTTTACTGTTTACGATGGTCCAGAAATCGAAACTGTGGAAAATAACTTTGATCTTTTAAATGCTCCAAAGGACCACCCTTCAAGAGATATGTCTGATACTTTTTATTTTGACAAAAATACAATTCTTAGGTCGCAAACTTCTCCTGTTCAAATTAGGGCAATGAAGGAACATGGCGCTCCAATTCGCATGATATGTTCTGGTAGAGTTTTTAGGTCTGACGAAGTTGATGCTACTCACTCACCAATGTTCCACCAACTTGAAGGTCTTGTTGTTGATGAAAAGATTTCTGTGGCAAATTTAATTGACACTTTAAATTATTTTGTTAAGTCCTTCTTTGGCGAAGACATGAAGACTAGATTTAGACCTCACTACTTCCCATTTACTGAACCAAGTCTTGAAGTTGACACTACTTGTCCATCTTGTGGAGGCAAGGGTTGCAAGGCTTGTGCCTATACTGGATGGTCAATGGAACTTTTGGGATGTGGAATGGTTCACCCTAATGTTCTTAGAAACTGTGGCATTGACCCTGAAAAATATTCTGGCTTTGCCTTTGGTATGGGTATCGACAGAATTGCAATGGTTAGGTACAAGATCACAGATATTAGAATGATGTTTGAAAACAACAAGAAGTTCTTGGAACAATTTTAAGGAGATAGAGATGTTATTACCGATTAAATGGCTTAAAGATTATGTTGATTTCGATTTTGATGTAAAAAAACTTGCAGATGGACTTTCTAATTCTGGTTCCCATGTTGAATCTGTTATTATTCCATCAGAAGGTTTAGATAAAATTGTAGTTGGAAAAATTGAAAAAATAGATAAGCATCCCGACGCAGACAAGCTTGTTATTTGCTCTGTAAATGTGGGGGATGAAGTTTTACAAATTGTAACTGGGGCACCAAATGTTTTTGAAGGCGCCATAGTCCCTGTTGCTCTTCACGGATCTACTGTTGCTGGTGGCGTAAAGATTAAAAAGGGAAAACTTCGTGGAGTCGAGTCCAATGGAATGCTTTGTTCTCTTGAAGAACTTGGCTTTGAAAATTCAGTTATTCCTAAGGAAGCGAGAAATGGAATTTTTATCTTCCCTGAAGGGACTGAAATTGGAAAGTCTGCTTTGGAAACTCTCTTCATGGATAGCGACATTTTGGAACTTGAAATCACACCAAATAGACCAGATTGTCTTAGCATTATGGGCATGGCTGTAGAAACTGCTGCATCCTTTGATTTAAAGACTAGGCACAAGGATATTAAAATAGAAAATGAAGTAGATGATTTTTCTGATTATTTTGACGACATAGTTATCGAAACTGAAAACTGCAATAGATATTATTCAAAAATTCTTAAAAATATAAAGATTGGACCATCTCCACTTTGGCTACAAACTTATCTTATGCAAGCAGGAGTTAGACCAATTTCAAATATAGTTGATTTAACAAACTTTGTAATGCTTGAGTACGGTCAACCCCTTCATGCCTTTGATTTAGATAGTTTAACAAACAAAAAAATTGTGGTTAGAATGGCAAAAGATGGCGAAGAAACTGTAACTCTTGATGGCGAAACAAGAAAACTTACAAGTGACGATATTTTAATCACTGACGGCAGTGAAATAATAGGACTTGCAGGAATAATGGGCGGACTTGATTCTGAAATTACAGAAAAAACTGTAAATGTACTTTTAGAAGGCGCGAACTTCAACAAAGAAAACATCAGAAAGACTTCAAGAAGACTTAACCTTAGAAGTGAAGCTTCTTCAAGATTTGAAAAGGGAATCGACCCAAATCTTGCCAAGACTGCTGTTGATAGAGTTTGCCAACTTGCAGAAATGTTAGACATTGCTGAAGTTGTTGGCGGAAGTAAAGATGTGGGGGATTTTGATAAGGCTCCAAAGGAAATAAAATTAAGACTTCAAAAAGTAAATGACTTAATTGGCGTGGACTTTACAATAGATGAAGTTGCCAATATTTTAAATAGACTTGAAATTGAAACTGAAGTCAAAGGAGATTATCTTCTTGCAAAAATCCCAAGCGTGAGACTTGACCTTGGCATTGAAGAAGATTTAATAGAAGAAGTTGCAAGAATTTATGGCTACGACAATGTCACTCCTCAAAAATTAAGGGGAACATTAACTGTAGGAAGAAAGCCAAGATTTAGAAATGTTGAAGACAGAATCAAAAATCTTTTAATTGGTCTTGGTTATTCTGAATTTATGACTTACTCCTTTGTCAGCCCATCTTCTTATGAAAAAGCAAATTATAAAGAAGATGAAAAAAATATTATAAGAATTTTAAATCCACTGGGAGAAGATTATTCAATTATGAGGACAACTATTGTGCCTTCTATGATTGATGCCCTTGCCAAAAACTATGTTAGGGGCAACGAAAATGTTGGCGGATTTGAAATTGGAAATACCTTCTTCCCAACAGATGGTGAGTTACCTACCGAAAAGTTAAAACTAACAATGGGCTTTTATGATTTAGGCGATTTTTATTACTTAAAGGAATCTATTGAAAAGCTCTTGTGGTATCTTGGCATTGAAGACCTTGAAGTTAGAAGAAAGGAAGTTAGCTTCTTGCACCCAGGTAGGTCAGCTGAATTTATTTTAAAGGGCGAAAGCCTTGGCGTCTTTGGGGAAGTTCATCCAAAGGTTCTTGAAAATTATGGTTTAAAGAAAAGGGCCTATGTGGCAGAACTTGATTTTGACAAAATTGTTGAAAACACTATTGGCAATTACACTTACAAGGAACTTCCTAAGTACCCAACTATGAAGAGGGACTTTGCCTTTGTTATGGATAGGGATATTGACTCAGTTGAACTTGAAAAAATCTCTAAAAAATATGGCAAAGAACTTTTAGAATCCTTTAAGGTGTTTGATATTTACCAAGGTGAAAATATAGAAGAAGGAAAGAAATCTGTAGCCTTCTCACTTGTATTTAGAGCAGCCGACAGAACTCTAGAAGATGCTGAAGTTACAGAAATTTGTGAAAAGATAGTTGCTGAGATTGAAAGTGAAATTAAGGCTAAACTAAGATCCTAAGGAGGCTATTATGTCCGATACAAAGAGAATCGAAGTCACTATTGACGACATGAAATTTTATGTCAAGGGTAATGACAAGGAAGATTACATTAAAGAGCTTGCAGCAGATCTTGACAAGAAGATCAAGGAAACTGCAAGGAGTAATTTTAAATTGAATCAAGTGCAGACTCTTGTGCTCTGCGCCCTAAACCTTTTAGATGATTTTGAAAAGATGAAGTCTGACAGGAATGACTTGGCAAATTTAGACGATGACAAAAAAGAAATCATCGAAAAAATGGAAGAAATTAAAGATTTAAAGAAGCAACTTTCAATTTTTGAAGAAGAAAATAAAAAAGCAAATACAAATTTCAGAGAACTTCAACAGAAAACTCTTGATGTAGAGGACAGAAATAGGAAAGTAAATAGAGATCTTCTTGAAAAAAATAAAGAAATTACTGATTTAAAAGAAGAGATAAAAAAACTTGAAGGAAATATTTCCACACTAGAAGAAAAAAACAACAATGCATCGAGAAGAATAATTGATTTGACAAGAGAACTGGAAAGTCTTTATGAAGAAAAGTAAATATGAACTCCTAGCACCTGCTGGTGATATGGCTGCCCTAAGGGCTGCTGTATCGGCAGGTGCTAATGCTGTTTATTTGGGCTATGACGAATTTTCCGCCAGGGCAAAGGCAAAAAATTTTGACAAGGAAGAATTAATAGAGGCAATTAGCTACGCTCACCTAAGAGGCGTAAAAATTTATGTTACTTTTAATATTTTAATTGCTGATTTTGAAATAAAAAGAGCCATGGATAGGGTGAAGATGCTCTATGAAATTGGCGTTGACGCACTTATCTTACAAGACCTAGGCATAGCTTGGGAAATAAGAAAGAACTTCCCAGATTTTGAAGTTCATGCATCAACTCAAATGGCAGTAAATAATTTTTACGGAGCAAAATTTTTAAAGGACATGGGTTTTACAAGAGTAGTCCTTGCTCGTGAAACTCCTCTTTTTGAACTAGAAAAAATTAAAGAATTAGATATTGATGTTGAAACTTTTATTCACGGAGCCCTATGCGTTTGTTACTCTGGCGAGTGCCTCATGTCTTCTATGATTGGTGGTAAGTCTGGCAATCGTGGCGAGTGTGCCCAAGCCTGCAGAAAGTCTTATGAAATTTTAGATTTTGATGGCAATAAAATTGGCAAGAGACTTTACTATATTTCTCCCAAGGACTTAAACACCCTAAATGATGTTGCAAAAATAATAAATGCAGGTGGCTACTCCTTAAAAATTGAGGGGAGAATGAAAAACCCAGAGTATGTCTATACAGTTGTGTCTTCCTACAAAAAATCCTTGGAAGGCAAGCTAACTTTAGAGGACAAAGAAGATACAGAGCAAGTTTTTAACAGAGGCTTTACCGAGGGACTTTTTAATGGCGACTTTGGAAATGACTTCATCTCATCTTATAGACCTGACAACAGAGGTGTGGAAGTTGGAAAAGTTATAGATGCAAGAAAAAACTCTGGGAAAGTAATTTTTTATGAAGATGTATTTGAGGGCGATGGACTAGAATTTATTTCTAGCAGTGGAAGATTTGGCATGAGGTCAAATTCCTTCTATGAGGCAAATATTCCTCATGAGATAAATTTATTTAAGGCTCCAATTTTAAATTCTAAAATAAATAGAACTTTTTCTAAAAAACTTTACGAAAAAGTTGATGAAAAGATTGAAAATTATGACTACAAAAGAGATTTAGATGTAGAAGTAAAAATTAAAATTGGCGAAAGACCTTTTATTAAGGTAAAATCTGGAGACTTATCTGGGAATTTTGAACTTGATAGAGTGGTTGAAGTGGCAAAAAAATCTGGACTAGAAAAAGAAAGAGTCATTGAAAATATTTCTAAGACAGGCGACAGTATTTTCCGCGTAAAAAATATTGACCTTGACCTAGATGACAATGCCTTCCTGCCAATTTCTGCCATCAATGAACTTAGAAGAGAAGCCACAAAAATTTTGGAAAATAAAATTTTAGAGGGCTCAATAGATAGGTTTGAAATAGAAAATAAACTAGAAAATAAAAAATTTGAAAGGCAAAGTAAAGCCCATAGAAGCAAAATAAAAGTCTTTTTCAACAAATTTAAGGACTTGGAAAAATCTTCTTTAAAAGATATTGATGAGATAATAATTCGTGCCAAGGACTTAGAAAAATTTAATAAAAAATATAAAAATCGAGAAGTTTCAATTTATCTTGACAAGTTTTATTCCTACTATGAACTAGAAAATTTAAGGGAATATATTTTAAAAAATCAAAATGTCAGGGGAATTTGGGTAAATAATCTTTCGGAATATTATATTTTTAAGGATGACGATCTTGAAATAAATGGCGACATTGGTCTAAATGTCTTTAACAAAGTCACTTCAGACTTTTTATGTGACTTAGGCTTAAAGTCTATTACACTTTCACCAGAATTAAATTCTGGACAAATTCAAAAAATTATAAACAAGAATGATGCTGAGATAAATGTGATTTCCTACGGCAGAGTGCCAGTTATGACTATGAAGCACTGTCCCTTCTCTGTCATAAAAAATTGCAAGGACGAGAAAAACTGTCCGACTTGCAAGTATAAAAATTATCTCTTGAGAGATGAAAAAAATGTAGACTTTGAAGTCCTAAGACAAAATACTTTTACGGAGATTTTTAATTCCTATCCAATTTTACTAGATGGATATGTAAACAAACTCCTAGAAAACAAGGTGAACCTTCTTATCTTGGCAGATGAATTTACAGATGATGTTGTAAAATTATACAAAAATTACAAGGAAGATGACTTTAAAAAGATAAAAAAGAAATTAGAAGACAAGTACCAACAGGTGACTAAGGGACATATTAATAGGGGGATTGTCAGTGGATAATTCTTTTAAGAGAGCAGGCAAAACTTTGGAGTTTGACAAAGTTTTAGCTGAACTTAAAAACCTTGCAAGTGCAAGTATTACAAATGAATACATCGAAGGCGTGGAAATTTCCACAGACTTTTTTGAGATAAGGGAAAGGCTAAACGAAACAAACGAAGCCTTAAAATTAGTTTTGGCAAAGGGAGAGCCACAGCTTTTTGGCATAGTTGACATAAAAAGTATTATCAAGCGTGTGGAAATTGGCGGCGCTCTTACCGCCGGATCTCTTTTAAAGGTTTCTGACTTCTTAAGAGTTTCAAGGGGACTTAAAACTTATTTAAAGAGAGACTCTAACAGAGAGGAAGAAATAAAATTAAATTACATCGACAAGCTAATCGAAGATCTTTACACTGAAAAGAGCCTTGAAGATGAAATTAATTCAAAAATTATTTCTGAAGAAGAAATTGCCGACGACGCTTCTCGTGAACTTTTGAGAATAAGAAGGGGAATTGCTGCAAAAAAAGATTCCATAAAAAATAAATTAAATGGAATTTTATCTTCTCACGCAGACTTTTTGCAAGATGCCCTAGTAACTCTTCGTGATGGCAGATATGTTGTGCCCGTAAAAATCGAAAACAAGTCGAGAGTTAAGGGCTTGGTTCACGACATTTCAGGCTCTGGGCAAACGGCCTACATTGAACCAATGGCAGTTGTTGATGCCAATAACGAGCTCAAGGAACTTTATATAAAAGAAAATCTTGAAATCGAAAAAATACTTAGAGAGCTTTCAGAACTCCTTGCAGAATCGGCTGAAGATATAAAGTCAAATCAAGACAAATTAATTGAGCTGGACTTTATCTTTGCCAAGGCGAAACTTGCCATAGAATATCATGCAAATATGCCAAGGCTAAATAATGAAGGCAGGATTAATTTGATAAATGCCTACCATCCTTTCTTAGACAGAAAAATTGCAGTTCCCATTGACATAAATCTTGGAATAGATTTTACATCACTAATTATAACTGGACCAAACACTGGTGGTAAGACTGTAAGTTTAAAGACTGTTGGACTCTTGTCACTTATGACTCAATACGGTTTACTTATTCCAGCAGAAGAAACTTCAGAGATTGCAGTTTTCGAAAAAGTTTTTGCAGACATAGGCGACGAACAATCAATTGAGCAGTCCCTCTCAACTTTTTCATCTCACATGGTAAATATTGTCTATATCTTAAAAAATGTGACGAGAAATTCTCTGGTTCTCTTTGACGAACTTGGCGCAGGTACTGACCCAACAGAAGGGGCAGCATTGGCAAGGGCAATAATGGAATTTATGTTAGAGAAAAACATCAGATGTATGTCTACAACTCACTACAATCAGTTAAAGGTCTATGCCCTCACAACAGATGGCGTTGCCAATGCAAGTATGGAGTTTGATGTTGACACACTTTCTCCAACTTATAGACTTTTAATTGGCGTGCCGGGAAAATCTAACGCCTTTGAAATTTCAAGACGCTTGGGACTTCCTGATGAAATAATTGAGAAATCAAAGAAACTTTTGTCTTCTGAAAACATTGAATTTGAAGATGTCCTTAAATCCATTGACAAGGACAGGACTAAGATAAGAGAATACAAGGAAGAGCTTGAGAGAGAAAAGCTTGACTTAGAAAAGGAAAATAAGAGACTTCAAACAAAGATAAAAAATTTGGAAGACCAAAAAGAAAAGATTTTAGAAAAATCTCGTGAAGAAGCAAAAAGGCTCTTGTTAAACACAAGAGAAAATGTTGATATAATTTTATCTGAAATAAATGAAGTTAGAGACAATATAAGCTCTGAAAACTCAAAGAGAATACAAGAGGCACAGGACCTCTTGCGCCAAAGTCTAAAAAATTCCAGAAGTGATTCTGAACTTGAAATCAAAAAAGTTTCCAACCCAATTAGGGAGATAAAAGTTGGCGACAAGGTAAGAACCTCTCTTGGAAACATTGCAACAGTAGTGGAACTGCCTGATAATAAGGGCAATGTTCTAGTTCAGTCGGGCATTATGAAAATGAAGATGCCAAAGGAAAGTTTGACGAGAATTGATACTCAAGAGAACACAACAAAGCACAACACGAGAAATATTTTGAAGAACAAGGCAGCAAGCGTCAAGAGTGAAATCGACATAAGAGGCAAAAATTTTGAAGAAGCCAGAGATATTGTTGATAAATATTTAGATGATGCCTATCTTTCTGGACTAAAATCAGTTAGAATAATTCATGGAAAGGGCACAGGTGTCCTTAGACAAAAACTTAGAGAACATTTTAGAAATATAAAAATAGTAAAATCTTTTAAAGATGCAGAGTACAATGAAGGCGGCGACGGAGTAACTGTCGTAATCTTAAAGTAAGGAGTCAAGATGATAAATTTTAGAGAAGAAATAATAAAAATACTTGATGAAAAAATCGAAAGTTTAAAGGCAGAAGAAATTGACAAAATGGTAGAAGTGCCACCAAATTATGAACTTGGTGACTTTGCCTTTCCAGTTTTTAGCCTGGCAAAAATTTACAGAAAAAATCCTGCCATGATTGCAGAAGAACTTGCAGGAGAAATTAAGTCAAAATATTTTGAAAAAGTTGAAAACAAAAATGCCTACCTAAACTTTTACATCAACAAAAGTCTTTTGACAGAAGAAATTTTAAAGGAAACTGTAGACAAAAAAGAAAATTTTGGCAAGTCAGAAATAGGAAAGGGAAAGAATATTGTCCTAGATTATTCTTCTACAAATATTGCTAAGCCTTTCCACATTGGTCACATTAGGTCCACTGTTATTGGAGATTCCCTAAAAAGAATTTTTAATTTCTTGGGCTATAATACAGTGGCAGTAAACCATTTGGGAGACTACGGAACTCAATTTGGAATGTTAATCTATGCCTACAAGACATGGGGTAACAAGGAAGAAATTGAAAATGACCCAATCCCTGAACTTTTGAAACTTTATGTAAAGGTAAATGAAGTTGCAGAAGAAGATGCAGAAGTAAAAGAAGAATGTCGCTATTGGTTTAAGGAACTTGAAAATAAAAATGAAGAAGCTGTAAAAATTTGGAAGTGGTTTAGAGAGATTTCTCTAAAAGAATTTAACAGAGTTTACGACATGCTTGACATTCACTTTGATTCCTACAACGGAGAATCCTTCTACTCTGATATGTTACCTGAAGTAATAAAGGAAATTAGAGATAAAAACTTGTTGGAAGAATCAGAAGGTGCTGAAATTATAAATCTTGATAAGTATGATCTTTCACCAGCAATTGTTGTAAAATCTGATGGCACTTCAATCTATTTGACAAGAGACATAGCTGCTGCAAAATATAGGGAAGAAAATTACAATCCAGACCAAATTATTTATGTTGTTGCAACACAACAATCTCTTCACTTTAAACAACTTCGTGCAGTTTTAAAGGAAATGGGAGAAGACTTTTGGGACAAGATAAATCATGTTGCCTTTGGAATGGTTTCTCTTGAAGACGGCACACTTTCCACAAGAAGGGGTAAAGTTGTCTATCTTGAAGATGTTCTCAACAAGGCAATTGATAAGGTTCGCGACATTCTTGACGATAGAGAAAAAGAACAAGGTCAAAAAATTGAAAATAAGGAAGAACTTGCACAGGCAGTTGGCATTGGTGCCATAAAATTCCAAGAACTCTTTAACGGAAGAATCAAGGACTACACTTTTAACTGGGACAAAACTCTTTCCTTTGAAGGAGAAACTGGACCTTATGTGCAATATGTTCACGCAAGAATTTGCTCCCTACTAAATAAGGGGGACTTCGACATAAATAATGAAATTGACCCAAGCCTTCTTACAGAAGAAAGCGAAATAAATATTATAAGAAGTCTTTACAACTTCACTGATGTTGTAATTGATGCTTGTGAAAAGTGTGAGCCATACTTTATCACAAGATACACAGTTGAACTTGCAAAGAACTTTAACAAATTCTACAACCAAACACAAATTTTAGTTGATGATGAAAAATTAAAAAACACAAGACTTATGCTTTGCTACGCAGTTAAAAATGTTATAGCAAGTGGACTTGACTTACTTGGAATTAAAGCACCAGAAAAGATGTGATGATATGAACTTTTTTGAAGACTTACAATTAGTTTATAAAAAGGCAGGACAGGACACCTTTTTAAAAATAAAAAAGGCCCCACAATTTTTAATTTTTCCTTTTATATATGGAATAATTTACACTTTGGGATTTTTCCTTATTGGAAATTTCCTTGGAATGTTTCTTGGTGGTCTAATGGGATTTGTAACTCCACTTTTGACAGCCCTAATTCTTTCAAGCTACTTTTCTGTTTTAAGTGATCTTATCTACTACAACAGAATTAGTTTTAGGAATTTTTCAAAAACTTTTATGGAATACTTTGCATCAATTTATTCAGTGTTTTTTATCCTCATGATAATTTCCTTTTTGATGCCAGGTATAGGTGGAGCCATGGGTGCAACTACACTTGTGGGAGCATTAATTACAATTGCACTAAACCCAATTGCTGAATCAATTTATATAAGGGGAGAGTATTACACATCAGCTTACACTCACTCACTTGAATTTATGAAGGAAAACTTCCTACTTTGGACTATACCATTTTTGATTTATCTTGGCATACTTCACCTTCTTGGCTTTGACTTTGCCATGATGATTTCATCAAATTCAATTGTGGATATTCCACTAGGAGAAAATATAATGACGGGACTATCCTACTTGAATCCAATGGACCCTTACAATATAAAAGTTTTAATAGCCAGCATCATCACTGCTATCTATGCAATCTTTAGGGGCAATCTCTACAGGATTTTAGTTGGTTCAACTAGAAGAAAGAGAGCCTATATGGGCGAGCTTTAAAAAATACAAATTTATTGACTAAAAGACTTGACTGGTTCAGGTCTTTTTTTAATTGAAAAATTTTCCTAGCAATAAAAATAAAATAAATTTAAAATTTAATTGATAGAAATTTTTCTATTTGATAGGATTTAAGGTAAAGATATAAAAATAAATTTATAAAATATAGGAGGAAACAATGAAAATAATATCCTGGAATATAGATTCTTTAAACGCAGCCTTGACTAGCGACTCCTCTAGGGCACTTATGTCAAGAGCAGTGCTAGCTACAATAAAAAATGAAGATCCAGATATAATTGCGATCCAAGAGACAAAGCTACCTCACAATGGACCTAGCAAGAAGCACAAGGAAATCTTGGCAGAAGAATTTGGCGACTATGATTATGTTTGGGTATCATCTTGTGAACCAGCTCGCAAGGGTTACGCAGGCAACATGACTTTTTACAAGAAGGGTCTAATGCCTCTTGTGACTTTTCCAAAAATTGGGGCGCCAGACACTATGGATTTCGAGGGGAGAATAGCAACACTTGAATTTGAAGATTTTTTCTTCACTCAAGTTTATACACCTAATGCTGGCAATGAATTAAAGAGGCTTCCCTTAAGACAGATTTGGGACGAGAAGTATGCAGACTACTTGGAAGAACTTGACAAGATAAAACCTGTCGTTGCCACTGGAGATTTCAATGTTGCTCACAAGGAAATTGACCTGGCTCACCCAGAAAACAATCGCATGTCTGCAGGCTTTACTGATGAAGAGAGAGAGGGATTTACCAACTTACTAAATAGAGGTTTTATTGATAGCTTTAGACATATCAACGGAGACGTCGAAGGAGCCTACACTTGGTGGGCACAAAGAGTTAAGACATCAAAGATAAATAATTCAGGCTGGAGAATTGACTACTTTTTAGTCAGCGACAGAATAAAGGACCTAGTTAAAGATTCAAAGATGGTGGACTCTGGAGAAAGGCAAGATCACGCCCCAATTTTATTAAACATTGACTTGGAAAAATAAGATGAAATCCGAATTTTTAGAAAAGAATGGGATAATAAATCTAATAAACGGCATGGAGTACTCCCTGTCCTATGCAAAAGAGGGAGAAAAAGTTAAGGACTATGTTAAAGATATATTAAAGAGGCTTGACATAAATCCTCATGAAATTTACTCCTGCATCCAAACTCATACAGATAAAATCGCTTATTGTAATGGGGAAAATGGAGATACATTTATCTACGGCAGAAACTTTAAGGACACAGACGGACTGGTAACTGACAAGAAAAACCTAGCACTGCTCTTAAAATTTGCCGACTGCACACCAATAGTCCTCTATGATAAAAAGAGAGAAGTTCTTTCCATAATTCACTCTGGCTGGAGGGGAGCAAAAAAGAAAATTCCAGAAAAAGCCCTTGAGAAAATGGAAAAGGAATTTAAATCAGACCCAAAGGATATAATTGCCTATATTGGACCGAGTATTGATATAGAAAATTATGAAGTTGGCGAAGAAGTCTACGAGGAATTTAAGGACTTTAAAAACAGAGATAAATTTTTTATAAAAATCGGAGACTCTTGGCACCTTTCCATGGTTGAGGTAAATAAAGAGCTTTTATTAGATGGAGGAATAGAAGAAAAAAATATAGAAATATCAGAGGAGTCAACCTACAACAACTTAAAGCTTCATTCAGCAAGAAGAGAAGGCAAGACCTATGGACTAAATGCCATGCTGGTAATGATAAAGTGAAGTTGAAAGCCTATTTTTTATCTGCTAGCATTTATTGTATTGTCAAATAAGAATTAAAAAAAGAGGAAATTTAATGGAAAATCTTTTTAAAGAAGAATTAAATAAAAAATTAAAAAATATAGTTTTTATAGATTTAAAAGAAGAATATAGACTTGGCGAACTTGTACTTCCATCTGGTTTTTCACTTCCCATAAAACTAGATTATCTTATAGAAGGAATTAAGGAAAAAGAATTAGAAGAAGAGATAAATTTAGAAAAAATTGTAGAGGCAATGATCTATCTCTTGGGAATTGACTCTGACTTTAAATTAGCAGAGAAATACAGAGAAGTCCTAAAAAAATTAGAAATAGATTTAAAAAATTATGCCATGCACAAGGCATATATAAATCAAGAAGATGACCCCTTGGATTCCTATATCTTCTTAAGGGGCTATGAAGAGGAAAAGGGAAGGAATGCCGACATAATTTTTAAAGAAGCAAATATATTGGAGTCCATCTACAACAAATTAGAATTGGAAGATGACTATGAGAAGGCAGACAAATTACTAAATATTATTATAAAAAAATACAACGAGGTCTTAAATGAAGATGAAAATTACAGCCTCGCCTATTACAGACTTGCCTACATCAACTTGTCCCTACAAAAATACATCAAGGCAAACATGTACTTTGAAAAGTTCATAAACCTATCAGATAGCGAAGAATTAAAGGACGAAGTCAGAAGAGAAATGGAAACAATAAGAGACAGCGTGAACTTTGATTCAGCAAAGACCTATTTATCCTATGGAGAATATGACAAGGCTTTAAACTTATTGAGAGACATCTCAGAAAACTTTAACAAAAATGAAGAATTTTATTATGCCTTAGCCATAACCCACTATAATCTAGGAGATCTGGAAGGGGCAGAAGAATTTGCAAAAATATCAATTGAGAAAAAAGTATTAGAAGAAAATGTAAATTTACTGTCAACACTTTATGCATCTAAAAACAAATTCGAAGATGCCATAGAAACTTTAGAGATGGGATTATCTGAAATAGAAAATTCCTATCCCTTAAACTACAATTTAGGAATCCTATATTTGAACAAAAAAGACCTAGAAAAGGGAATAAAATACCTGGAAAAGGCAAATGAAATTAGTCCAAATAAAGAGCTAGAAAAATTTATAAAAAATTTAAAATAAATGTTGACAGCCTATAAAAACCATTGTATACTATACAAGTTGTCTCTTGAGACAACCTTCTTAAAAAGTCAGTAAAATAAAATAAAAAATTGTAAATTTTACTTGACAAAGAATTTTTAAGAAGTTATAATAAATAAGCTACTTAAAAAAGTAGCAATGAAACATGATAATTAAATAGTGTGAAGATAAAAAGATTCGTAATGAATCACAGATTCGTAAAAGAATCACAAAGCAAACCAGAAATTCGTTTAGTTTTGAGAAAACTAATGAGTCATACAAATTTTTAATTGAGAGTTTGATCCTGGCTCAGGACGAACGCTGGCGGCGCGCTTAACACATGCAAGTCGAGCGATGAAATTTTGACAGATCCCTTCGGGGTGAAGACAAAATGGATTAGCGGCGGACGGGTGAGTAACACGTGAGTAACCTGCCTTAGACATTGGGATAGCCTCGGGAAACCGGGATTAATACCGAATAAAATCATAGGTGCACATGCACTAATGATCAAAACTCCGGTGGTCTAAGATGGACTCGCGTCCCATTAGCTAGT